>NZ_JAUBVE010000015.1:0-113756 GCF_036705715.1 Microcoleus sp. AT3-D2
TCATATTTATTTAACGATTTTACTAGCTTTTTCATTTTAACTCTTTTTTGACACATTCGCCAAAGTGAGATGCACCCGAGGTAATTCACCTCCGAATAACTCCTCTTATATTTAGTATTTCTTATTGGAGTGTGAGATTTTACGTATAGGGACAAGGCACTAGAGTTTCCCTAGCTGTATTTCATCCAAGGGATAACTGAATTATGTAGATTTTGAAAAATTCTATATGCTTTGAATCTGCTAGGTTTGCGGTACACCCAAATACTGATTACCAGGGCGTTTGGTCGCATTTACTAACAGTCAACACTGTCTAATATTAAGTGGAACCCATCGCGGGAAATCAATTGTCTTATGGGGTGCTACCGACACTATGAGGACTGCCATCCTCACTACAAACGTGATTCAAATTATTCAGCGGGAGTTGATATGATTGCTGATTTAGTCAGATCGAAATCGTTGATTGCGATCGCGCCTGCGTCACTAATTACAATTGCATTCGATCCAGTCGCCCTCGGTACGTTCCATACCCTGCATTAAATCACTCTCCTTAATTAGCAAAAAGTCGATCGCGCCCACCGCCGTTGCTGAGTATATCACTATCTCGATCGGCATAACACGAACCAAGTCCGCTGTTTTGAGTCCGAGAAGTATGCGATTTTGGCAATTGACTTTTGTATGGTTCTAGGTAATCTGAAATGAGGATAACAAAGCCTAATTGCAGTTGGCCCGATCGGCCGTCAGAAGTCGAGCCAACTTTGCCAATCTCTCTAAGGATAGAGGCATATTTTTGAAGTGCCGAGGTAATTTTCTCGATGCAGTCAGATTCCCCAGTCAAAATTCTGGAAACAAAATATCCACCTTCATTGATGCTGGAGTCCTTGAATACAAAACTTTTGGATGGGGAATTTGCGTATTCCAAGGCGGGAGTCGTTTCCCTTAAAGAAGTGAACATATTCCGTCCTCCAAAAGTGTGTTGAGCGGTAGATACAGCCTTGGAGTCAGAGCTTCTGAAACTGCCAGCAACCTTGTTGATTTCGCCCATTCTTATTTAACCTATCTATCAGTTTGCCCTATTTCTGCAGCACTGCCATCCGCGATCGCACGGAATTTATATTCTGCGTGTTTTCCCTTAGTTCCGGCAAACGCGCAATTACCGATCAATCCGGTATCCTATCCGTGATCCCACTTTCAAAAAAGAATGCAACTGTACGCCGGTGCTTGAAACCTCCATAGTCTTCAGTCATTCCCCCATCTAAAATCTAAAATCTAAAAGGGTATGACACTTAGTAGATTGGCCTCGCAACTGCACCGCTCAAGATTCTGTGGAAGATGGCGGTTTTTTCCCTGCATTGCGAATATTAATAATCTTGTTGAGCGCCTCAAACCAAAAAGCAGCCCCCATCGAAATAGCTACGCCGCTCAATATCCAACCAAACAATTTTGCAATCAAAGCCGGCCACAATAAATTCCCCTGCTTATCTCGTTCTAAGCTGTTCTGTTCGCTCCATCCAAAAGGCAGAGCTACCTGATCCAAAGCTCGATCGACATCCTGTTGAACTTTTGTCAGACTGGTTAAATTATTTGATTTAGTCTTAGCATTATTTGTCACCAACTGCTCAGCGTACAAATTAACAGTCGATCGCAACATCGAATCCTTCGACAACCGATTAATAATATGAATGCTATCAGCATTAGCAGCGACAGCGATCGCAGTTCCGAGCAAAATCGCTACCCCTCTGGCATTCCGCTTGTAAACACCAGAAGCACGCTCCATCGATTGGTCAAACCAAATTTCAATTTCTTTCTGAAACCGCTGCAACTGCTCTTGAGTATCTCCACCGCTTTTTTCAGCGCGCTGCGCTAAAATATAAAGGCTGCGTTTCAAAGATTCTGGCATACTTTCCAAGGTTTCTTGAATTTGTTGATAAATCGGACTCTCCTCTTTGAACTCCATAGCTTCGGCTACAGAATCTTGACTTTTTTTAACAGTATTTAACAGATTGCTGAAACTCGGTTGTAGTTGCCCTAGCAGCGCCACCCGCTCAATTTTGCTGTCAAAACGAGCCTTGACAAATGCCATCTGCCTCTGAAATTCTCTCCCTGCCAGCTCGGTTTCTGGTAGATAAACCTGAGAATCTTTAATATAAAATCCTAGCTTTTCCGACATCCGATCTAAGCTGTTGCTCAAACTTGCTAAATTGTTTTGATAATCTTCAACAACTCGATTGAACTCCGCAGTCAGCCACCTAAATTCTTGCTCAATAATCGGTTTAGTAGCATCCGGTAAACTAAGATTTACTCCAATCTGTTGAATTTGTGCTAATTGTAAATTTTTAAATCTTTCCAATCTGGTTTTAGAGATAGAGCTGAGCAAACTAGAAACCTTTAGAGTCTCCAAAAGGCTAGCAGAAAAACACTCGGCTGGAATATAAGAAGGCCCACTGGATTTATTGCCGAAAACATTTTTAGTACCCGTAACTCCGTGGTACAAATCCCCCATGCGGTGCGTAACAGAGCGGAATCCCTCTGATAAAAGCCCTTTCGCTCCCTGATTCAAATCTTTGATAATCGGATTGGCGTAAATCGAATGAGCCAACTGTCCGACTCTCTTAAATTGCAGGGGATCTTTCGCGCCTTCGCTGCCGCCAGAAATCAGCACTTCGATCGACTTCTTTAAATGTTCCGCCCGCCACTGCCAAACAGTAGCAATCAGTTCCTGAATTTCCGAAGCTAGCAAGCTTAAAGTCAGGTAGATAAATACTAAGCCAATGATAATATCTATAATTACAGGCAAGTTCATGGTATTTTCCTAGTCGCAAATAACTGCTGTCTAAGTTTACCTTCAGTTTGGGACGCTCAAAACTCTCTTAACTTATGTCAGAAATCTTTCCATTCCTAAGCAGCAAACTGAAAAATCGTTGGAATGACAGCTTTACAGACAAAGTGTGGATGCTGGCTTTTCTGTTGGCTGCAGTGCTGATTTTCGGGCTGAATCTGGGCGGCGTGGCTTTGCGGGATTGGGATGAAGGCATTGCAGCGCAGGTAAGTCGCGAAATTTGGCGCGGCAACTTAAATTGGCTGTATCCGACGATCGACTCAATGCCTTATTTGAACAAACCACCGCTGGTACACTGGCTAATCGGGCTGTGTTTTGCAGCAGGCGGTGTCAGCGAATTGACGGCGAGGTTGGTACCGGCGATGCTGACAGCCACTTCAGTGCCATTGCTTTACGCCATTGGCAGGGAGTTGTTTCCTCCCCGTTCGATCGCCATTTTTTCTGCCCTCGTTTATCTGACGCTGTTACCGGTGGTGCGGCATGGACGTTTGGCGATGTTGGATGGGGCAGTTTTGTGTTTTTTGCTGGTGGCGATGTGGTGTTTGCTACGATCGCGCCGCGACTTGCGCTACGCTTTGGGGGCAGGGATTGGGTTCGGACTCATTTGCCTGACTAAGGGCGTGATGTTGGGGCTGCTGTTGGCTGGGATGGGCTGTATTTTTTTGGTTTGGGATACCCCGCGACTCCTAACTTCTGGGTATCTTTGGGGCGGATTGGCGATCGGAACATTGCCAGTAGCTGCTTGGTATTTTGCCCAATGGCTGCACTACGGCAAATATTTCATCCACGCTAATTTAGTTAACGAATCTTTCCGGCGCATTTCGGAACCTGTGAGCAATCACAAAGGCCCGCCCTGGTATTATCTTTTAGAAATTTTTAAATTAGCTTGGCCGTGGCAGTTATTTTGGCTACAAGGGCTGCGTTTGAGTTGGGAAAATCGCAATTTTGCCGGGTCAAAATTAGTATTGGTTTGGACTGGAGTATATCTGCTGGCTATTTCTGTGATGACTACTAAATTGCCCTGGTATGTTTTGCCAATTTATCCAGCTTTTGCTCTTGCCGTTGGCAGTTATCTCGCTGAAGTTTGGGAGCAACTGTGGCTGCCGCCAGAGCCGGTCAAAGAGGAAGCAGAAGAACGTTTTGATGCGATTTCTTTGTTGCCTCATCCCGCGATTTTGGCAATGCTGGGTGTATTTGCTGTCGTCGGTTGCGTGTACTTCAGTGGCTGGGTACGGATCGGGGGACAAATTGCGCCTCCAGAGCGAGATTTGCAGTTAATGCTGATATTTGTAGCTTTGACAATGACAATGGCGGCCGTGTTGCTGCACCGCAAAGATCGGCAGTTTATATTAGTTTTAATTTGGGGAACTTACCTGACGCTGTTGGTATTGGTGGCTTCAGATAACTGGGTTTGGGAACTGGCGGAGGATTATCCGGTTAAGCCGATCGCCGAAATTGTCCGCACAGGAACTCCGGCGGGTCAACAGGTGTTTACTTCTCACCGCTTGGGTCGTCCATCGCTGAATTTTTATAGTCAACGCCAAGTTATTGTCGCCGACGCGCCGACGCTCAAACAGAAATGGCAATCTCATCCTCAACCTTATTTTCTGTTAGAAAAACCAGTTTTAAAACATTTAGGTTTGCAGAATGCTGAGATTGTGAAAACAGCGGACGATTGGGTTTTGGTAACTCGAAAATAAGCGATCGTATGTGCCCCAATTCTCGTAGGGGCGGGTTTCACCAACCATCTATGTCAGAAACCAACAATATAATAAACCCGCCCCCACCCAACGACTGAGAATAGTTATATTTTGCCCCAATCATGGGGCTTTTTTTGTGCTTGTTAATTCTTCGCAACTCGGATTGATTGCAGAAATTTGAGTTGTAAAAGTTTGTCTTTGGAGTTTTTCAGAGGTTAAAAATTTAGAGCTTTTGGCCCTACATAAGGCTCTGATTTTTGAATTTCTGTTTGCGGTGTCGTGTGAAGTCGAAGCCTCCTTCGATTCCGCATTAATAGAAGACTTCGACACACTTTGTCTTAGCTATGTATTTCTAGCAAGTGACAAGTTAACTTGCTAGACAGTGCCGTAACCCTTCGGCTGGGGGATAGGACGATGCCTTAAGGACGTTTACTCTATGCGGTAGAGGCGTCCACTAAAAGGCATCCCCCCAAAACTAGACTATTAGAAATCTAGTCTTTTGTCAACAGCTATTTATGGTTGCCATTAAACTGTCGCATTAATAGAAGACTTCCACTAATTTTGTTTTAGCGTTTCCATTCAATTAGTTTCCCCAACGAGTGGGGAGAGCGGCACAGAGGAAGAAATGCGATCGCGATTTGAGTTTCCATTCAATTAGTTTCCCCAACGAGTGGGGAGGGAAAAGCTAGGAATAAAGGCAAAAAGGCAGAATGGAAAGGCATATTTAGAGTTTCCATTCAATTAGTTTCCCCAACGAGTGGGGAGAAGTTAGGGGGTACTACGGTATCAATCAACACTGGGGCTACGAGTTTCCATTCAATTAGTTTCCCCAACGAGTGGGGAGATACTGTTGGACATAGTAAAGAGGGATGGGTAGATGTAGGTTTCCATTCAATTAGTTTCCCCAACGAGTGGGGAGGTGAAGCTTTGGGTTCAATGGTTGGCACATTGTGCGGTTACTCGTTTCCATTCAATTAGTTTCCCCAACGAGTGGGGAGGTTATTACGAACAATTCAAAGCCGATAATATCGTAGAACACGCGATCGTGTTTCCATTCAATTAGTTTCCCCAGCGAGTGGGGAGGAGTTCAAAAATTGCCCCGCCCAAAACTTCGGACAATTCTGTTTCCATTCAATTAGTTTCCCCAGCGAGTGGGGAGAAGCATGGGAGCGCATTGAAAACTGGCTTTTTGAACAGTTTCCATTCAATTAGTTTCCCCAACGAGTGGGGAGAGTAGTTTTAAAGGTAAGAAAATATTCAAACCTGGTTTCCATTCAATTAGTTTCCCCAACGAGTGGGGAGTACATCTCCTATCAGGATGTTAAAGAGCAAATGTTGTTTCCATTCAATTAGTTTCCCCAACGAGTGGGGAGGTTTCTTCGTGCTACATCGTAAGACTCCTACGGCGCGTCAGCCCAAAAGTTTCCATTCAATTAGTTTCCCCAACGAGTGGGGAGCCCGGTGTTCTGGCGCTACGATTTGGGTCGAAGCGTTTCCATTCAATTAGTTTCCCCAACGAGTGGGGAGTCTATATCTTTGACTTCCAACTATTGTTAAAGTTCGTTTCCATTCAATTAGTTTCCCCAACGAGTGGGGAGAACTAAATCTTGACTTAACAATTGAACAACAATTTAGTTTCCATTCAATTAGTTTCCCCAACGAGTGGGGAGCAAATCCCCAAGTATGGGGATGGATGATGGGATTCCCGCTGGTTTCCATTCAATTAGTTTCCCCAACGAGTGGGGAGTAACGAGCCAGATATACAGCAGCAAAACTTCTTCTTGGTGTTTCCATTCAATTAGTTTCCCCAACGAGTGGGGAGATATTACGTAGATAACATCACAGTTGAAGCGATCGACAGTTTCCATTCAATTAGTTTCCCCAACGAGTGGGGAGTTTTTAGCTAAAGATGGATGGGATGTGCCACGAGAAGAGAGTTTCCATTCAATTAGTTTCCCCAACGAGTGGGGAGTCCTCTATGATACACCCAAGACAGCGCAAGGTGTCTAGAGGCCCTTTGCGAGGCTCAGATATTTTTTGTGGAACTCACACCTGTGTTCGCTCACAATAATCCTTGAAACCCTTGCCCAGTAATGCTGCGAGGCTCGCGACGGAAAAAGGTCGTTTGAGCTAATTTACCACCAGCCTCGCAACCTGAGCTAAATAATCACTGACCCAGGTGCTTTTGTCACCGGCGCTCCCACTCCCAAAACCTCCACCTGTCCCAAAGTATGGCGCGACACTGGATAAAACCGGATGCTGCGATATATCAATTTTAGGTTTGAAAGTTGTTAGGGGCGATCGCCTCTACTAATTCCTTATGCACTTTGGCCATCAAACTCGCTTCTTCAAGCGATGTAAATTCTTGAGACAAATCTTCTTGAGCAATAAAGTTTATACAGCCTAAAATTCGTTTCTTCCAGTCCGGTTCATTGTCAGTATTCCAAGCTTCAAAAAGCTCTAATTTTTGTAAACCTTCTAGGCGATGGAATAGATTATTGCGCTCATCTTTAGCTACTTCCCAAACCACCTTGATATCTGGATGGTTTTGCCAATCAGGTCTAGCTTGTTTTAGTAACTCATAAAGTGGGACGCCAAATAGTCCTATTTTATGCCACTTGTGAAAGTTTTTTTGATTGGATTCAGAAAGTGCATCGAAGTAGTTAGGTAATTCTTGGCAAATGGAAAACTTCAATTGAGATCCATATTTAGAATTATAGTCAAGATCGCCTTTTTTTATAATGTGAGAGCTATAACGCTTTTCTGCCCATTTAGTAATCGAGCCTTCAGCAGCCCGGAAGCTATGGAATAAAGCATCAACAGTGCTACCTTGCTCAAAACGAACCCAAGCGAGATAGATAGATTCAAATCCTGACTGATACCACGGAAAATTATGGACTGGTAACAATTTGCGATCGGCTAAAATTTTCTTGAATTTTTGAAATTCAGCAAAATTCCACTGTTCTCCTGCATCTAGTAAATCTTTGATGCGTTTCTCTTTAGGGTTATTTTGAGCTATTTTTGTCAGCCCTAAAATATCCCGAACACCTGCATAGTCATGCCGCTCCAAAAGTGCTTGTGCCTCCTGTAGTTGAATAGCGCCGAGATAAGTAGAACGAGGTATCTTACGAGTTTCTAGATTATACTCATTGCTAACTAAAAACTCGACATTGTTTCTAAACCGTGCCAAAGTGACAAACTGTACAGCCGATGAAATTGCTGGAGTTCCTGCTTGATGGCTAACATATACCGTCTTAATTTCTTCATTTTTGATTTCTTCACCATCAAAGTTAAAAGTGCGTAGCTTTTGACGAACCAAGTCGAGAACGTAGTTCCAATCATCTAGTCCTTTATCCGCAGATGTCGGAGACAAAAAAACTGGTTCGCATTTTGCTTCGGGGAATTTATCCTGAAAATACCTCTTCAAAATTGGCTCCAACTTGCAGGTATCTTGCCAGTAAGCACATTTCGGTTTCCGTCTCGCTTTGTTATCTTTGAAAATCTCAGATTGATCTGTTAGTATAATAGCGATCGCATCTGGGTGAGATATTTTGAACTCTCTGACAAAGTTATCTAGCAGGGGAAAGGTTAGATACGACCAAATTTCATCTTGTACTTTCAAAGAACTTGACTCATAAACCGTCCCCACAACTCTTGCTTCAATCCGGTAAGACTCATCACTCTCATTATAAGATTGCTTGGGTACAAAAAGTATATCGTGGCACTCTTCCTTAATCGCCTCATCATACCATTCAGACCAAACCTTATGGCTTCTTTGCTTCTCTGTTAGGCCCTTTTCACGATTTATTTTATCGCTCTCAAGTTGCACATCACTGCTACCGATTGTGAGAATCCAAATATTCATCATTGCTCCTCTCCCCAAAGTAGTTTAAATCCATCAGGTTTGGCATTCAGAAAATCCAAAAAATCATTGGACTCTCTTGAACCATCTGGAAAGAGCGTGATAAGTTCCAAATAGCGAGGAGTTGGTTTAATAATAGGTTTTCTCGGATTTTCAGGATTATTTTTAACAATTATCAAAGGGTAAACTCGATGCCAGATAAGACTAATTTGCCCAATTTTTCCTGTTACAGATGATTGATAAATTGATCCTTCTGGCTGAATGCCTTGTATTTTTTGTTGGTAGGGTTTGTGAAACCAGCGCACGGCTGCACTTTCATCATTATTGTCTGCAATTCGACCCCAAACCTGAACATTACTTGGATGCCAAGCTTCTCGCCAATCTTTTGCCCATTCAGTTTCTCGTAATGGCTTGTTTTGAGATTGTATCCACTCTCTAGCTATTTGTCGAACTATCTCTAAAAATTCACCTACCTTCTCTAATCGGCTAACCTGCACATTTCGTGATTGTGTATTCTCTCCTAACCATTGCCAGTGGCAACCAATCAACGCTTTGTAGTTATTTTCGTAATATTCTTCAAAAAATTCGCGGTGATCGACTCGTCGCCATGATTTACCAAATCCTCCCATAATCATTGCAAATTGCATTAACTTGCTAACCAACTTGTCTAGAATAAGTTTTTGTTTAGGGTCAGATAATGGTTTAGCTAAAAACCAAATTAGTTCTCCCTCTACTTCGTAGGCAGGTTGAGCATAGTTTCCAGAACCAAAAGACTTAATTTCTAATCTAGAAGGCTGAAATTGGAATCCTAACAATCCGACAGTTCCTTCTTTTTTTTCGATACCCCCAAACAAGCTTTGTACTAATTCTTTAGCGCTTTCACTATCTGTTATACCACCAAAAATCCTTAAGGCATGACCGCGCAGTGCAGCTCGAAAAATATTAGGACGAAACTCTCCCGTACCATCAATCAGTTTAGCAGCTTGTCCTTGTCCCTTGAGTTTTGCCCGATAAACAATCGGGTGAGAAGTTTTGGTAATTTGTCCATAGCCTGTAGAGACTTTTGAACCTAATCCGGCGGCGATGGCTCGTTCCCAAATCAGCCAAATTTGCTGCCACCTATCGGATGATAGCGGTTTAGAACAGGAGATAGCAAATCTTAGAGTCGGCTGGTAAAGAGAAACTTGAGCATATGCACTCTCCCCTCTTGGTTTCTCATCAGTATCACGAGTCATAACTTGCCAACCCTGTTGAGGATGAACTAAGTCTAGTAACCCTTTTGTCCAATCATTAGTAGGATAAGCCCCCTGAAAACGCAAAATTCCTGGTGTAATTTCAGACTCATCGCCACAATAATTATTACAGGTTCCTAGCGGTATATCACCTGCTTTTTCCGCTTCTTCGCAAGCTTGGCGAAAGGCTCCTTTCATACTGCTACCAGGATAAAAAGGAATCCCTGAAGCACCGATTACAGGACGAAGCATTCCATCATCTTGCCCGCCATTGGTGACAAACCGCCAAGAGATTTGATAAGATTTGGCTCCGTATGTCTCAGTCTGTACGTCTTGTGCATCTTCCGCAGAAATAAACTCAGCTTTGTCAGTCCATTCATCTGCCCACCTTTCAACATCTTGTTGTTCGCCTGCCCTTTTCTTGTCAGGATCAAGATATTGCAGTTGCGATCGCCCCCCCACCTGTGCCCGAAACATCATGGGAATCTTTTTGTGTGCATTAGGAATCAATTTCATTGACGACCCTCCCGAACTTTATAGCGTTGCGTCCACCACACAAGACAATCGCATAATTGAGTCAAGACTGCGATCGCCACTCGCTGATCTTCCACAGGCAATGCCCAGAGACTTTCAGACATAGCCTGAATTTCTTTAGTCGGAATCTTGCCCTTACTGTCAGGATGTAAAGGCTGGTTGGGAATTGTCACCCCTCCCTTGTCCATGATTGTTTCTAGAGCATCCCAGGTTTCTTTCCAGAAAATTGATTTGTTTTCTTCTTTACCTTTAAGTCGCAGGTGTTCGCCCCAAAAGCGCTCTAACCCATAAGCTACAGCCATTCGCATATTATGGGACTGATTGAGGGATTTTGGATCGCGCTCCCGTGCGTTGAGCACTAACTTTTGAGCAGCGCGATCGAGTTCGTAAGATTTCCAACCCATTACTAATAATCTCCTGAAAGCGATACAAGACAACGACCAAAACCAATTGATTCCAAACCGCCGAAATATAACTCTGATGAATTCTCCTTTTCGCCAAAGGGTTTCCAATCGGTTTGCTTCAACGCGATCGGAAATACTAAAATACTTCCTTCTGGCAAAGCTTCAGTATTGAAAAAAGCACCACCATCAACTTTTTTCTCGTTGGGTTTTTCTTTCGATCCCAATTTGACACGACTCTGGCGATACAGTGCCATATCGTGCAGCATGGCAATATCGTTATCGTGAACCACCACTAACTTATTAGCATCTAAATCTGTCGTCCCCGCGGGAATCCAAGCTGATAAGTCCTCCTCATGCTCAATTTCAAGAAACCCTAGATTGAAAAAGAGAATTTTGCCTCGGTCTTTCATTGGCCGACCCTGTAAACCTTTCTGTGCCGTGTAGGGTTCAGGAATATCTGCTGTCACGCCTGCAATGCGTTTAAACCGTTTCAACAGTAGAGGGCAACTTACCCAAACCACAGGCTGGCCAGGACAGAACACGGGGAACCAAACCAGTGAAGCATATTCAAACTTCACAAGTGCTTCTGTTGTCCCCCCATCAGAACGACCATCAACGACTTCATGTCCATACCATAGTTGTTCTTCGCCCGGTTCCCTATCTCTCAAATCTGCGCGAAACCGTCCCCGAATAGAACTGCCTGGAATAATCCCTGTTTGCGTAAACTGATCGCGAAAAATCAGGTTGAGATTGCCAGTTTCTTCCCCTGCGGTTGCCCCAACATGGACAGGTGCAAGGGTTTCAATTACTCCGTAAGCTTTGTGGTACATTGCGGTAATCCTTGAATATCAATGGGTAAACACAAACCACACCCCAGATGTTTGAGGTGAAATCCTTCTTTTGGGAACCACTCATCTGGGAAATCCCACCAAGTAAGTTCGAGGGGATGTTTGACAACATAAACGCTTCCTGCTGGAACGGCGTAGCGTCCCCGGCTGAGTCTGCCGGTTTTCTTGGCATCGTAGCAATCGCCCTCACCTTCTGTTTCTTCCTCTTTCCTGGAATGACCGATGCGATAGCGGTAGGGCACTGGTCTATCAGTCAACATTTTGAGTCCTTGCCGAGGAAAACTGGGATGGTTAGGGTAACGGTAGGATAATTTATTCGACCCCCAGACTCCAGGTGCAATCAGAGCAAAGGCTTGCTGAATCTTATTCTTAGGGTTGAGCAATCGATTGATTTTGTGTTTTTCTGAGAGAGGGTGACTTTCAATTTCCACCAGATGCCCTTCACCGCCCAATCGATACCACCCACTATGTATTTCATAGTTAGAGAGATATACTAAGCAGTAATCTTCAGGGATCTGCACGGCGCTTTCTAAGAAAAGTCCGTTCTTTTCGACAACGTGACGCTCTTCTGACTTGATTTTGGGATGCAGAAACGAGACAAATTCCCACGGTGCTTTGGCGATCGCTTTTCTTTCTCGCAATTCTTCAGCGGGTAAATTCCAAGCATCAATCGACTGCCAACTATATTCTGGTTTCAAATCTTTGTTCTGGCGCTCCCATTGATGCTGACCCAGACACCATTTATCCTCATCTGCTTGAACAATACCTGATTCATCAGATTTCTTTTTTACAAAAACCCACTCATCATCCTCTTCTTCAGCAATTACTTGATGCCAAGGAATTGGCACGTAGAATTGTTTAGGTGTATCCTGTTTTGCCCAAAAAGGGCCTGAAATTACGAGCTTATCTCTAAGCTCTTGGTGAGAAGCAAACTTCTGTTCGCGATTGGCATTCAACAATAGTCCAGCGATCGCGGCGCTATCCGGTGGAAACTTACTACCCGATCGCCCGACTAGATTTTCTGGAGACAAAAAAGCTCCCGCACTGCCATACATAAAGCCCAAAGGAGAAACCGCAATTAAATATTGGAATTTCGACATAGCTGCCATCCCACTTGAACAAGGTCATCGATCCAATTCACGATCGCAGAGTCAGAGTTATCCCCTGCCAAATCGATCCATTTCCTTTCTTGCTTAAACTTCTCTCCGGCGTTATCGAAATATAAATTGAATAGAGCAAGAGCTAGTTCCTTGTTGATAGAAAGCTCTTCCATTTCTTGAAGTCTAATTGCATGACGCGCTTTTAGTTGCGCCCAATCGTTGTAGATGTGAGTCCAGTTGGGTTTTTCCCCCCAAGTTTTACCATCTCGATCGCGATAAATCCTCAACACATGAAGATAGTCCCAAGGACAAGTCCACTGCACAAACTGACCGCTGTTAAAAACTACTCGAATTGTAAGGCGATCGCGCCCCAAACTTTTTGCCCGTTTTTCCGCCTCCCGACAGTGTTGCAAAATATCTCGCTGTGGAACCTGATGCCCCGCCCAAACAAAACCTACACTATAGGTAAAATCCAGATTAAATTCCTGCTTTATTGTGTTTTGATGTTCTTTCCAGTGGTCTTCTAGGGTTAACAACCAATTTAAAGCCTCTATCGGTTTCACTTTCTCAGGCTTTTCTTGTATATCAGTTTTCTCACTGTAAAGCACTCCGAGAAAGTCATCGCCACCAGCATAGATGACACGCCCCTTACCTTCAGGAAATAGATATTTGTTATCCTGAAAATCTTTTCCCCACTGCCTCATTAACTCAGTGAAACATTTGAGGTCTTGTTCTTGCTTGTCTTTATAAATTTCAGGGCGCGTGGCAAGTTCTTTAAGCTTATCTCCAACCTTGTCGCCATCGCCCATAAACCAGCCTGTCCAATATCCGGCGTCTCGAAAAATATCCTTGAAGCCTTCATCCAATTCTTCCATGCCAATTTTTTTAGCAAGCTTGGGTAGAGTTACTAAACGCTTCACCAGTTCTGGAATACTTAACTTTTCACCCGGAGCAATAAACTTGCCGCTGCTGTCTTCCTGAAAGTATTGTTCCAGTTTTTCATCTGAGGGAATGGACTCTTTCGTTCGTTCTCTAGCTAGATGATTTCGAGAGTAAGGATCGTCCAAAATCCAAGCGAGGCGATGATAGAATTGTTTTAGTTGTCGTTGCTCAGTTTCCTTGAGCGATCGCCCTGGTTCTTTTGACTCTTTACCTAGTTGATGCCATGCGATCGCATCTGTCCCAGTCAGACTCGAACTCTCACCCATCCAGTTGATAGCTGTCCAATCTCGCTTGAGCTTGCGAGTCTCCAAGTCATCCATTGCCTTTTTGATGGCGTCTTTTTCAGATTCACCATATCCCCAAAAAATTTCCCAGGTATAGCTTCCCCATCGTTCCCACTCTCCTTTTTGTCTGCCTTTTTTATCTTCTGTTTGTGACCAGTAATATTGGTCTTTTGGGATGTCAAGATTGTCTTCTATCCACTCGCGGCAAACCTTTAAGATTTCTTGCCATTCTTTTAAGAGAGTATTTTGGACATCATTACGCTCAAATTTTCCCTTAATGAGAATTCGGTTTGGCATTCCTTCTTGTCTAGTAGGCAATCCAGGGGAAATCACCTTAAGTCCTAAAGACTCTGCTTTTTGTACAAGCTTAAAACTCAAAAAAGATAAAATCAGCGAGGCCCCATACAAATCTCGGAGTTTGCGGGATTTCTCGATAAAGCCTTGAACCGGCGCAAAGGCGATCGCAGTGTATGCAGACATAAATTCAATTTTAAGGCGGGCAATGCCCACCTGAATGCTGCTGGTAGTTTCCCAAGTCGCTAACTGCTTAAGTTCTACTCAACTCAATATATCAGCCGAGCCAGCTTCATGTCTTCAGATTGACAATATTTATCAAACTTTTTTCTAAACCTAAAGCTATCCAAATAACGGCTTTCAGACATTTATATATTTTTATGTGAATATTGTCTTTTACTTGACTTTTCAGCAACTTACCCGCATCCACCCATCATGGCCAAAAAACCAACCCCTCACCCCTACGCCGACAAACTAACGTTCGATCGCATCATGCTCCTCATCGCCACATTAGTAAATTATCCGGGAATCGGACACTCGGACACCGAAACATCCGACAGTAAATATCACGATGCCTTGCTAGAAGTTCAATCTCAATTACAGAAAATTGCCGCCGAATTTAACATCGAATTTCCCGAAAACTATCCCGCAACTCCCACAATTCGCAAAGATTTAGAAACTTTGCGCCACTACCGAATCCTTGACAAACGAATGTATCGCTTCGGCTACTATCTCGGTACCGGCGCAATGAATCGCGAAGAACTACTATTCGCATTTCAAGCAATAGCATCTCAAGCCAAATATCAGGGAAATCCCCAAGCCCGCAAAATTTGTGAAAAACTCACTAAACTGTTACGCGGATTAGATACCGAACTCAAAGGTCAATTGTTTTATCCGGTTCGCGAACACCTAAATCGTGCGATTATTTACACCGATCCTGTAGAAATGCTCGATCGCCAAGAATATCGCAATACCCTATTTCACAAATTAGACATCGTAGAAACAGCAATTGTTCGAGGTCAGGCGATCGAACTTTACCGCCAAGACGATTATTACGGTAAAGGCAAAGTCGGTTTCCGGCGCATCTGGCCCCTGCAACTGATCTATCACGATATTGCTTGGTACCTGATTTGCGAATCTTGCAACAACGGGCATTTGAGCGTAGAACGGGTGAATCGCTTTACTGACTGCTGCGAAATTATCGATGTAGAAGGGCGTGGTATAGCCGTACAGGAACAGCGTTTGAAAATAGCTCAAAAGTTGTTAAAAAACGGCTGGGGGCTGTTCTTGGGCAATCCAGAGCAACAGCAGGCCGAATTGCAGGGTCAACTGAAGTTAGAAAAAGTGAAAGTGCGATTTTTTGAGAAAGTGGTGGGATTTATTTTAGAGGGCGATCGGCGGCATCCGCGACAAAAGATTAAAGAAGGCCCAATGGATAGTTTTGGCAAAGTGCTTTATGTGGATTATACGATCGATTTGCCCGATCGCTCCCTGAACGAATTTAGTCTGTGGGTGAACAGATATATGGATAGCGCCCAAGTGCTTTGGCCGCCGAGTTTGGTAGAAAAACACCGACAAGCAGGGAGAGATTTGATCGATCGATACAGCTTGTAATCCTAGGGAGGGTTTCACCAACCATCAATGCCTAGGCCTAAAACTAACCATATCAAAAACCCTCCCCCACCCACGAACAATAGTTAGTTATCAGTTGTTAATTATTCTGTCATTGTTTCGCTGTACTGCATTTCTATTTTCAACGCAGTTTCGACTCTTTGATACTCGGCCTCAACCTGTTCTAAAAGCGCGCAGGCCGGATCAGGTAAAGGCTGGTTAGCATTTGTGCCGATGCGGCCCATGATTTCGAGTTCCTCGCACAACTCAAACAAGCGAAAAGCACCGAGAGTACCGCTAATCGACTTTAAAGAGTGAGCCGATCGCCGCAAAGCCAGCGGATCGGCGTTGGACAGAGCCATAGAGATGCCTCGCAGCAGTTCGGGAGCTGTTTCGAGGTAAATCTCGATCACCTCGTCCAAAGCTTCCACTTCTCGCAGTCCCTCTATAATGTTGGCACTCAGGGAATCGTGGCTATGTGACAAAGCCCGATCGAGATTTGATGCACCACAATCGACTACTGCCGGCGAATTGGAAATTGTCAGTTGTGGATTTCCCGCAACAGCCAGATTCGATCGCACTTGTAATTCACTCGTTTCTTCGATGTGTTCCGCCGGGGCATCCAAACAAACGATCGGCTGCAGACGATCGAATGCAGAGTTCGATCGAGATTTACACGCGATCAAAGCTCTCACCAACTGGTCAATGGCGATCGGCTTGCTCAAATAGTCGTCCATCCCCGCAGCCATACACTCTTCGCGATCGCCCTGCATCGCATTTGCCGTCATTGCCACAATCCAAGGCCTTGTCGATTTTCGATTTTCGATTTTTGATTTTCGATTGTTAGATTCCTCGTCAGTCAAATTTCGATTTTCGATTTTTGATTTTCGATTGTTAGATTCCTCGTCAGTCAAATTTCGATTTTCGATTTTTAATTTTCGATTGTTAGATTCCTCATCAGTTCCGGAAACTTCTGATTCTCCCGTGTGATTTTCTAAAGTTAAATCTGCTGAAAATTGCTCGCGGATGCGGCGAGTAGTTTCCAGTCCGTCCATTTCCGGCATTTGCACATCCATCAGCACCACATCGTAAGGCTGGCGGCGCAAAGCTTCGAGCACTTCGATACCGTTTCCCGCCACATCCGCCCGATACCCCATCCGCTGTAAAATTTGCAAAGCCACCTTCTGATTCACCAAATGATCGTCAGCCAACAGAATCCGCAGGGGTAAGTTCTCGGCCAGCACGGGTATGGTTTGCAAGAAAGGCCCGCAGGTGCGCTGCCCTTTAAATTCAGTTGTCTGTTCTCCAAAAATATTGATTAAAACATTGTAAAGCTGAGATTGTTTGATGGGTTTATTCAAAAAAGCAGCAAAATCCATCTCCATAGCAGGGGAGTTAATTTCTTGCCTGCCGATCGAAGTTAACATCACTAACGGCAACTTTTCGCAATCAGGATACCGGCGAATTTGCGCTGCTAAAGCCAACCCGTCCATTTCCGGCATTTGCATATCCAAAACTGCCAAGTCAAACATCTCTTTAGCAGCCAGCCAATCTAAAGCCAAACGAGCCGAATCAGAAGCCCTAGCCACCATTCCCCAAGACTGAGCTTGGAGAGTCAAAATTCTGCGGTTGGTAGCATTGTCATCGACAATTAAGACTCGCTTGCCAGCTAACTCAGGTTGAGAATTGCTCAAGTTAACTGGTAAGGAATTGTTGCAGCCATAAACGATCGTACTGAAATAAAAAGTAGAGCCAAGGGATTTCGTATTTTGGTCGATCGGCTTGTTGCTGAGTACAGATTTGGCATAGCCATATTTTTCGGCAATTTCGCAAGATTCCGCCCATCCCAAATCAAAAACTGCCGATGATCTAAAATCTGCAGGAGGATTGCCCGCGACACTACCCATACTTTCCACCCACATCCGGCCGCCCATCATTTCGGCCAAACGCTTGCTAATTGCCAAACCCAATCCGGTACCGCCGTACTGCCGGCTCGTTGAAGAATCAACCTGGCTGAAAGATTTAAATAGCCGATCCATGCGATCGCCCGGAATGCCGATACCGGTATCTTTGACCGCAAAATGTATTTCGTATGCTGGGTTAATTGCTACCGGTTCGCCAGCAATTAATGACAGTTCTTTAGCGTTAGCCGTCGGCACTGAAATCTTTTTTGCAGTCACCGAAACCACCACTTCTCCAGCGTCGGTAAATTTAACAGCATTACTGAGCAAGTTGATTAAAATTTGCCTCAAGCGGGTGCTATCGCCGATCGCCGTTGTTGGTACTGTACGATCGATCAAGTAACCTACTTCCAGTTTTTTTTGTGCCGCCTTGGTAGCTACCAAGTCTAGAGATTCCTCAATGCAAGTGCGGAGGTCAAACGGATGTTCCTCCAAGTCCAATTTGCCCGACTCAATTTTCGAGAAATCTAGAATATCGTTGATCAGCGTCAGCAAGGCATCGCCGCTGCTGCGGATAGTTTCTACAAAATCGCGCTGTTCGCGAGTTAAGGGGGTATCCAGCAGCAAACCGGTCATGCCGATGACTCCATTCATCGGAGTGCGAATTTCGTGGCTCATGGTGGCTAAAAATTCGCTTTTGGCTCTAGTAGCCGCCAGTGCCTGATCGCGAGCTTTTGCCAAATCTACGTCGGTTTGCTGGCGTTCGAGTTCGCTTCCCACCCACTGAGCCATCAGTTTCACCAACTCTCTGTCTACAACTCGGAACGGTTCTGTCACAGGAGTCGGAGAAAAGAAGCACAGAGTGCCGTATACTTCACCTCCCACCGTGACGGGAATGCCCATGTAAGCTTCGATGGGGAAGGCTCGATCGTGCGTGTTGAAGGAAAAACCCGAAAATCTTACCGACTCAAAGTAAATCGGTTCTTTTGCCATTGCCGTAGCGACGCAGAAAGTTTTTTCCAGATCATAGATTTGGTCTTTGACGATCGACCCGTCGGGACACTCAACAGCCATTATTTGATAGTTGTCGCCTTGAATGCAGGACAAAATTCCCACGGACAGGCCTAAATGCCGACATCCCATTGCCAGCAGTTCTTGGAGGCGCAAATCAAAGGTAGAGAGGTGGTTGAGCGGGTCTGTACGGGGAGCCGAAGTCACTTGGTACAAAGCTTTGATTGCAGCTTCGCTTTCTCGCAGTTCTTGTTCTGTTTGCTTCCGCACGCTGATGTCGCGGGAAATGCCGATAATTTCTTGGACTTCGCCGGTTTGGGGATCGCTGATCGTGCGGCCGGTGGTTTCAAACCAAATGTATTTGCCGTCTTTGCGGCGGATGCGGTAGCTGACGGTGTAAGTAACTGGGAGCGCCAGGACTTTCCAGTGAGCTTTGGCAATGGTTTCTAAATCGTCGGGGTGAAAATAATCCTTGGGGACGCGGCCGATGAGTTCCGAAGGTTCGTATCCCAGCAAAGCCCGGCTGGCCGGCGAGACGTAAATAAACACGCCTTTGGGGTCGTGTCTGGTGATCATGTCTGTTGAATTTTCGGCCATCAACCGATAGCGGTCTTCGCTTTCATTACGTTCGACTTGAGAATTGCCCAATGCTTCTAGCATTCGGTTGATGGCGTCGGCCAAGCTTGCGAGTTCATCTTCTCCGGCCATATGAACTCTCAAGCTTGGGTCGCCGTTGGCTGCGATGTTGCTGACGCTGGTGCTCAAGGAAGCCAATCTCGCCAAGACTAATTTTTCTAGCAACAGCAGGGTGATGGCGCTAAATATTAAACCTACTGCCAGTATTGATAAGGTAAACAGCTCCAAGGTAGCCTGACCTTGGCCGTAGATGATGCGATCTGTCTCTACTCGCAGCAGCAACGCTAGGTTGCCGTGGATGTCGCGAATCAGGGCGTATCCTGCGACTAAGGTGTCGCTGAGTGGCTCGACTAAAATTTCTACTGATTTGAGGTTAGAAATTTTGAGTTTGACATTTTCCAACTCCTGCCTCGATCGAGCCATCGCCTTGGCGCTGTGCCCGGAGTAGTTCGCTGCTCCCACTTTAAAATCTAAACTCGGCAATCTAAAATCCACTGACAGGTGAGTCAGTTCTGAAAGCAAACCGATTTCGCTGCTGTCGAGGTAGCGTCCCAAGATCAGCGTCCCCCGCGACGGGCCTTGGGCGTTGCTGTTGAAGATGGGCTTGGCGGCAATCAGCAGTCGGGCTTCTGGCAGGGTGAGGACGCCTGTTTTGCCGACGGGGCGATCAGCATCGATTGTAGATGAGTCTAGTAGCGCCTCGGTCAAGTGCTGTTTTAAGCTTTCGGGAATCGGGATTTCTGTTTGGGATTTAAGGTTGAAACCTTTGCTGAAGATTGTCTTACCGTTGGAGTCAAGCAGCACCAATAAGTTTAGTCTCAAGTAAATAAATGTCGAATCGACGAAATTTGACTTGACAAAATTTTCGTTCCGTGTTTCGACGAAAGAGTAAGTATCGTCCCACTCGGCGTAATCTTGGGCGCTGGTGTCTAAATTCGACAAGTCATCATCTAATGCGTCCAAAGCCCGTGCGACATCCTGGCGGACGTACTGTGCCTCCAGGTTGTGAAAATCATGCAGCAAAATAGTTGATGCAGTGGCATAGAGAACCACAATCAGGCTGATCAGCGCTGCACCGATGATTAATAGTGTTTTTTTTCGGAGTTGCATGGCGTCGCCCTCCTCACGGTGCTAATAGGCAACTAGCCAGGAGAGGTTTGAGACGTAGGTTGTTTAGCATTGGCGATCGCAGGGCCTGCGTGTTTGGACTTTTCTGGGCTGACGAAAGCAAAGCCCTTGGTATTTCCAAGGTATCCGGTATCTTGCCCCCCACAGTCAGTGTAGTATTTTCACAGCTTTAGTTCCATATTATGCACAACGTATGACCTACAAGTTATAACCTGACGATCGGCATCTTCAAAAGAAACGGGCGATCGAACTCAAAACAGTTCGCGTTTGATACTGACGCAGCCAGGGCGGCGGGCTGTTGGTAGAATAGGCGTGCTGGGTTGAGAACCGTCACTATTATTGTACCTAAAAAATATTGAGGAGAGAGCGGACTGGGGCGCCGAGTTTTGCCTACCAAAAGGTTCTTATTGCCATAGCTGTTTTGATTTTTGTCCTTCTCTAACAATCCTTGCAGGAGTAGTGCAATAATCCCAAAAGCCTATCCAGCCTAAAAGCTTGAACCGCGTTCAACAATTGTCATAGCAGAGACAATGAATAGGCGGCGACTTTTCATTTATTACATCTGCAAATAAAATATACAACAATCAAAAAAATCGGCTTTTCACTTTTCTATTGTGAATTAATCAAAACTGCTAATTAAGATTTATAAATTCATAGTTTGCACAATCCTCAACAAACGGGTAGAAACGGGTTTACCCATAACATTATTCAACAGTACCAACAAATTAATACAAACTCGTTCCCATTCCTCGATCAAATCCTTTACTAACATTAGTGCCTGATATCAGTAGAAACTCATATCAGGCACTATCTGCAATCCGATCGCAACTTCAGTCTTGTTTATCGGATGACGGCTAAAGCACCGGCGCCAGCAGCAGCAGCGGCCGAGGAAAGAGCCGTGAAAAACAGCCACCAAGAGGCAACTTCTGCCGCTTTCCGGGTTTCTTCGGCTTGTTTTTCGGCTTGCAGTTTGATGCTTTCGAGGCGAAGCTGCGCCTCTTGCTGCAAGCGTTCTGCTCTTTGCAAGACGCTGTTGCGACTTCTTTCAATTTGGTCGATCAAGCGGTTGGCATCTGCTTCGGAAATGTCATCGCGAGAACTCATTAGTGCTACTAAAGTATCGCGATTGAAATGGCCCAGCCGATCGCGCAAAGCGTCAAATCCGGCTTGCGGATCGTCAAATAACTTCCGCACGTCCCGCGTAATGCCTTCGTAGTTGAGTTCAGGGCGATCGAGCGAATTGAGGTAATCCCGAATTTTTGCGAGAATCCCGTCAATTACCGACTGAATACCCTCCTGTATTTTCTGAATTTGCAGTGCGAACTCGTCACGCACCGACAAAATTCCATCGACAATGCGATTGGCTTCTGCTTCAGAAATATCTGGCCGCTGAGACAGCAGAGAAACAATTGTAGCTCGATCGATGTGCGACAGCCGATCGCCCAAACTGTAAGCGCCGACTTTCGGGTCATGCAGCAGCAGTTGCAAGTCGCGCTTGATAGCTTCGGGATTTAATTCATCCTTGCCCGTATTTCGCAAATAATCTTCTAAAACACTCTGAAAATCCTGCACTTGGCCTTGCACCCGTTTTGCCAAACGGCGCGGCGCTTTCACAATCGATCCAAGAGTTTCCTGCACTTGGTCGATAACTTGATTGACTTGTTCCTCGCTCAAATCTTTTCTCTGAGAAAGCAGTTTTACCAAAGTATCGCGATCAACTTGAGACAGGCGACCACGCAGCGCTAAAGCTCCTTCTTTGGGATTTTCCAGCAATTTTGTCAAATCCCGCTTAATCCCTTCTGGATTGAGTTCTGATTTGCCAGTATTGCGGAGGTAATCTGCAAGGGCGGTTGTGGTATGGTCGTACTGATCCTTAGCTTTTTCCGCCAACTTTTGTGGCGCATGCAGCGCGCCGTGCCAAGTTTCTTCGGTGCTGTCGAGAAGCTGATTTACTTGGTCTTCGCTGAGGTCTTTCCGCTGAGATAGCAATTTTACCAAACTTTCGCGATCGAACCTAGAAGCTCTAGCTCTCAGCGCCCACATTCCCGCTTCGGGGTTGTCCAGCAGCGTTTTGAAATCGCGCTTGATGCCTTCGGGATTGAGTTCTTCTTTGCCCGTAGACTTCAAGTATTCTTGCACTCTTTGCCACTGGTTGTCTAGTCGGGCTTGCGCTGCTTCTTGCAGACCTTTAGCATCTGCTAAAACTACATCTCGCGTCCTTTCCAACTCTTGAACAATCTGTTCTACTTCCTGGAATCCGAAGTTTTCGCGGCCTCGGAGAATTTGCACAAAACTGTCGCGGGTGTAAGGAGAAAGCCGATCGCGCAACTGTTCGTAACTAGCATCGGAATCCTCTAAGATTTTTTTGAAATCCCTCCCGATACCTGCTGCTGTCAGTTCCTCTTTCGGCGTCAGCTTCAAGTAAGTTTCCACCCGCCACTGCAAATCGCGAGCTTTTTCTTGCTCCTCGGCAAAGATCACGGTTTGTAAAACGCGCTGTCTAATTGCTTCTAATTCCTGGGAAATTTCTTTTATTTTGTCTTGGGTAAAAACGCCTCGGCTGGCCAGGATTTCGGCAAAATTAGACTGTTTTAGTTTTTCTAATTCCCGGCGCACAGTTCCTGGATCGGCTGTAGGATCGTAGAGAACGTCCCGAAATTCGCGCTCGATCGCTTGCGGGTTCATCTGCCACGAATAAGTGTTGAGTAGGTAGTTTTCTACGTCGGCACGAATTGGGCTGTAAGTTACGGGTTCGCCTTTGACTTGAGCGGTAATTTTATCAGCTTGCTGGCTAACTTTGTCTTTAGCTTCTTTGAGCTGACCGATTACTTTTTCAACATCTAAGTCAGAAATATCCGTGCGACCCAATACTATTCCCATTAAAGCATTGACTGCCATTGTCGTTGCTTGGGACATCATGGTCGGGCTTTGTCCAGAATTTTGACCGCCCAGATTGCTGAGGGCTTTTTCTACCCTACTTCCCAATTTATCTGAGACCAAATCGCCCGATTTGGCAGATTTGAGATAGTCTACTAATTGGGCGATGCCGTCTGATTGCTGCCCTTGTTTTCCTACTTGTTTCCAAGCATCTTGAAGTTGGTCTACAATCCGGTTTACGTCGCGTTTTGATAAGTCCGATCGCGAACTTACTAAATCTACGAGAGTTTGCCGATCGAGATTCGGCAAATTTTCGGCTGCAATGGTTTTTAGTTGCGGATCGTTGAGCAATTTTTCAAACTCGCTACGCATCCCTTTGATGTCTAATTCTGGCGGTTTGAGGCTTTGGATGTAGTCTTCGACGTTTTCGCGCAAGCTTGTGGGGTCGATCGCGCTACCCAGTTCGTGGCCCACTGCTGCTGCTGCTGCTTTGGCTGTGGCGACGACTTGGTTGCTAGCTGCTTTTGCGCCGATGGCTGAGGCTGCGGTGCCGAGAATCGCTTGAAAGCCTGATGTGGCGCTGTTGACGACGGAACCGATCAAAGAACCGACGGTGGTGGAACTCACCCAGACGAGCATTGAGAAATAGGTAGCCCAGACGACTAAACCGACGATCGCACCTAAACCGGGATTGCTAATCAAGCTGAGCTTAACTGCAAGCAAGCAAGCGAAAAATAAAGCGACGGTGACGGTTATTAGCGTCCAAGTGCCTACTTTTCTGCCGATGTGGCGGACTGGGGAGCTGCCACTATCCGAGTGCTGGCCGCCGTCGTCATGGGATTGTCCAATGTAGGAAAGGCCCGCCGCTACTGATAAATTTGTTAGCAAGAGTTGGAAAGCGCAGGCGAGCACGACTCCAGCTATCAAGGCGATAAAAAATTGTGGCCCTGAATAGAGGAGTGCTGCGTCTTCGGCTCTGTATGTAGTAGTCTGCTCTACTGGCACTTGGGCCAGCCAGAACCCGATGTTATACAGTTGTGGATTTATTGGCAAATTTTGATACATAGTATATTCCTCATTAAGGAGTGGGTGCGCGCTCATTGGCGCAAGTTAACCAATGTATAGTTTTAGACTCATGCCCCCAATGGCAAGCATCGCCTTATTGTCGAGCTAAAGCATCCCCCTACAGTTGGAAGTGTAGAAATATGTCTGCGGCCGGCTGTCACTTTAGGAATATTTGTGGTATGTAAGTCTGATTAAAAAAATCGCAGAGGAGAATCTGTGGTCGATCGATATTAAGAGTCGGCACAGAAGCCCAGACAAATTGTGAACAATTCATCAACCCATGCCATAGCAAATTAGCTTTGAAGGAATTCGATCGTGCAGCGAGAAAGTCATGCAATTATTATTGGTGGCAGTTTAGCAGGACTGTTGGCCTCTAGAGTATTAGCCAAACACTTCGATCGAGTAAGTATTGTTGAACGAGATTTTTTCCCAGAAAAACCCGCACCTCGCCCTGGGATTCCTCAATCTCGTCATCTTCACATCCTTTTAAATCGGGGGAAAATCATCCTCGAAGAGTTTTTTCCCGGCTTGGAAAAGGAACTGGTAGCTGCTGGTGCTCCTAGTTTAGATCCGAGGTCGATCGGGTGGTTTAGTCCGGCAGGTTGGGCCCCGCAATTTAGCCCGGATCTAAATGATGTAATTATGTTCAGTCGGGATTTACTTGATTGGCAAATTCGCCGCCGTTTGGCTGAAAATACGAACGTGCATTTCCTCGAAGGAGGCACAGTAACGGGGTTGCTGGCGAATGCCTCGCGCGCGGAGATTGCTGGCGTATCGGCGCGTTTTCGCGATCGCCACAACCCGGGTAACATCCATGCAGAGAATTTGTATGCAGATTTGGTAGTCGATGCTAGTGGCAAAGTTTCCAAAACACCTCAATGGTTGAAAAGTTTGGGTTATGAACCTCCGCAAGAAACCGTTATCAATGCTTTTGTCGGCTATGCCACCCGCATTTATAAATGCAGCGGTAAATTGTCAGACACAGCGCCAGTATTTGTATCACCAGGACCGCCGTTCCGCACCCGTGGCGGTGCACTTTTCCAGATCGAAGGCAATCGCTGGCTGGTGGGTTTCGCCGGGGGCGATCGCGATTATCCCCCTACAGACGAAGTAGGTTTTCTAGAATTTGCCCGAAGTCTGCCAACCCCGACAATTTATCATGGAATTAAAGACGCAGAAGCCATCACACCTATTTATAGCTATCGAGGTACCGAAAACCGTTTGCGCCACTACGATCGCCTCTCCCGTTATCCTGAAAATTTGGCAGTTATCGGTCATGCAGTTTGCGCTTTCAACCCAGTTTATGGCCAGGGAATGACTGTTGCTGCACTGGATGTTCAGATGCTAGATGAATGTTTGCAAAAGCAAAGAGAGCGGTATCCAGAAGGCGATTTAACAGGCTTTGCGCGACAATTTCAACAAAAACTAGCAAAATTACATACAATTCCTTGGACATTTGCCATCAGTCAGGACTCTCGCTATCCGGGAAGTGAAGGTGCAAAACTCAACCTTGCTACGCGGCTGACAATTGATTACATGGATTTGGTGTTAAAAGTGCTGGTCGGAGATGCTAAAGTTTGTCAAGCATTTTTGGAAGTTCTGCACATGATTGAGTCGCCAGCTATACTTTTTTCTCCCAGTATTGCGGTTAAGGCGATCGGACAATTAGTCACCGTTCGGCAGAAGGCAGAATTAAGATAAAGAGTTTATACAGAATCAGGTTAGTTTTGCCAATTATATTTTTTCACCGCCGATGAAAGGAGATAAACGCCGATGAAATTATATTCATTTGCGTTTATTTAACCTGATATTATGTCCGCTAGAACAGGGATGATAAAAAGCGTGACTTTTGCGACTGCGGTTTTCGGGTATTTCACGTAATTAAGAGGGGTTAAATCCGATTTAGTACCCCAATTGTCGGTTTTTGAAATAAATCATTAGATTTATTTCAAAAAATGTTTTTAGTCACGACTTACCCACAGGACTCAAGAAACCGGGTTTTTTCCCCATATCTCTCGGGCTTCACGGTATATTGTCGTAAAAAAAATCGGTTGCTGTAGCCTAGAATAATGTAGACTTGTGCAATTCTCAATTACCAGCCAAACAATCTAATTGTTCTTGCATTTGGGCGGTAACTCGATCGAAACAAGCATCAACATAATCGCGATCGCGCGCCGCCTCCGAACCGTACCTCTCAAATACAATCGGTTTGCACACGCGAGTCCGAATTTGCACGGGTAAAGGCAGGTTTGGCAAAGGCCCAATACTCAATCCCCAAGGCAATCCCAAATACACCGGCAATACCACCGGATCGATGCCAAATAGCCACGGCATCCCCCATTCATGCAATTGCTTTGCTTGTTCGTACAAATCTGCCAACACTATCAAAGTATCGTGTGCACCGTGCGATACAATCGGTACAATTGGCACTTCTTCTCGCAATGCTAATTTGATAAATCCCTTGCGTCCCGCAAAGTAGATTTGATCGCGCAAGTGGTGGGGTCGAAAAACATCTTGGGCGCCGCCCGGATAGACGAGAACTGCGGCATTTTTGCGTAAAGCTGCGATCGCCATTTTCGGATGCGCCTTGAGAGCACCACACTGAACCGCCATGCTAGCAACATCAGGAGAAACTTGCCAAACCGTCGGGTGCATCAATCCGTAGGCCAAGCGTTCAGTACCGTACCTGCGGAACCATTCGTATAGGAACATAAACATATCTGGAGCGGCGAGTCCCCCGTTGTGAGAACCGACAACAAGCATTTTTCCGCTCGCGGGCACGTGGTGCCAGCCGTCGCTTTGTACGCGAAAATAGTAGCGGTACAGCCATTCCCAGATTGGCAACAACAGATGAATGAAGTCGGGATTGCGATCGTCTAAAGATAGACCGTCAAAGGGATATTTAGAGGATTTACCGTCTTTTTTGTTAGTAGTTTTTGTCACTGCAAAAATATTTAACGCTTTGGTCATTATATAGCAGAAGGAAGAAAGCTTTAACTCTCGAATAGAGAAGACTTTCGTTATTTGGGAAAGAAGGAAGAAAGGAGGAGATTAGTTGGGCTTTTCCTCTCCTTGTGCGTGCGCTAATCCCGATCACCCTCCCAACAAAAGATTTTTCCTATCATTAATCTGCTCCCATTCCGCAGGAATCTACCGAATTAGTTTCAGCAATTGAAAACCTCATAAATATCGAGGGCGGTTGCTATAGCAATATAATTAAATCAGAATTGGTGCAAATATTTGGTTTCTGATTTGAGCGGGCTGCTTTTGTTCGGAGGTTTTGTGCTGGTTGTCTCCACAGGAACAAAACCGTTTGCAAACAGCTACAGCAACTGTCGCTGATGGGGGGGCGGCTTTAGCCACAAAAACACAACTGTGCCTCAAGCCGATAAGTTTCCGTTTTGGAATATTTTATCAAGTTGACGCCCGCCATCGGGTCAATGCTAGCGATTGGTGCTGTTTGCCACAATTTTAAGTAAGGTACGATCGACAGTGGAGTTATGTCAGGGCGATCGAAGAACTGTATCCGGCTTCTGACACCCCACTACGACGATGGGGTCGATCGCGCCAATCGCCTGTCACTCAGAATCTGGCAGCATCTCAAGCACCATCTCGCTCTCGAAGCTGCCAAGAATTCACCTGAAATGTAGCCCCATATTACTCAACTGCAACAACTGACAGCTAAATGGTTTAACGAACACCTGACAAGATATTCACGGACAACACATGACTTGGAGCCCTAGTAAACTGTCCCGCATTTAAACAGTTAACTGTTTACTTTTCCCCTCTGCCATTCCCCAACTCCGACACTTCCACCTTCTCCCCCTCCCCCGCTCTGCCATAATGAGCCATTTATAGGCGTAGCAGCTTTATTTGTCTTCGCTCAACTCACCAAACATTAAATTATATAAATTAAACTTGACTTGGAGTCATAAAAAAGTTATATAAGGCTTTTTTATGGAAGACAAATCGATTTTTTTGCTATATTAACCTGCAATTAAGAAAATAATTGTGGTTAAGTGAGGAGTTGAACGGATGAAAAACTTGAATTGCTGGAATAAACCCGCTGCATTGCTGGGCGCGATCGCGATCGCAACCGGAAGTTTGCAGGCCAATGCCATCGGTGTTGCCGCCCCATCAACATCCACTGTCAGTCAAGATGCGGAAAATATTTCCTTTGAAGATAGCGCCACGTTTCAAATAGCCCAGTCTGGCAACCTTTGCCGTAAAGTCACTCCCAAAGAAGGTTTGACCGTTCGCCAGAACCCAGACCCCAAATCCCCTAGAGTTGGCGGGGTAGGACTTAACACTCAGGTAATGCTGTCCCAAGGCGCTACTTCTGTTAAAGCCTCCGACGGTCGCCTCTGGATTCAAATTAGCGCTCCCGTCACAGGGTATGTAGCTAGCGGCTATCCCAACGACGAAAGTAATTTAGGTTCGTGCACAATTAGTCAAACTCCTTCCCCAAGTCCCGCACCGGCACCAGCACCAGCACCAGCGCCTGCACCAGCGCCAGCGCCAGCACCAGCACCAGCACCGGCGCCAGCGCCAGCACCAGCACCAGCACCAGCACCGGCACCAGCGCCTGCACCCGCACCAGCAGCAACACCAGCACCAGCGCCTGCACCAGCGCCTGCACCAGCACCAGCGCCTGCACCAGCACCAGCGCCTGCACCAGCACCAGCGCCCGCACCAGCACCAGCGCCTGCACCCGCACCAGCACCAGCACCAGCGCCCGCACCAGCACCAGCGCCTGCACCCGCACCCGCACCAGCACCAGCCCCAGCAACTGGCCCAGTAAGTCTGTGTCGGCAAGTAGAACCTCGCGTAGCGCCGAGGGGTCTAGCTATCCGCACTGAGCCTTCAAAGACTTCTGTGGTTAAAGGCGGTGTAGCGGCTAACGGTCAAGTAACGCTTGTGCCGAATTTCCAGTTAGTGAAAGATAAGAATGGAGAAGACCGCAATTGGGTTGAGATTTCAGCCCCTGTGGCCGGATTCATCTCGGCTGGAAATTTGATCATGTGCAAGTAAACTTCTGAGTTCGATCGCTCTTTTTGACTAAAAGAGCGATCGACACCGAAAATAGTTTTAAGATTGTCGCGCAGCCAGAAAACAACGCGGAGCCCAGATTGCTTCCTGGATTTAGGCAGGAATAACTTATTTCTGTCGCGAGTCAGAGTTTTGCTGCGATATCTTTGGGGTTGGAGACGGTAATTTTGCGATCGGCAAGGAACTGTTTAGCGTTAATTGCTTCGTAGTTCGATCGGGCGGCGGGCTGCCCCATTGCTGCGATGGGAATTTGGATGCAGGCGAAAACAGCTAGGAAAAAGAGCGATCGCTTCACAATTGATTTGTTCATGAGGCTTCAGCTTGTGCGAGAAATTTTTGTCTCCGAGATGCGAAAGCCGCCAAATCTGCTTCCGTGAATTGAGTTTGCTGCCATGAGGGGCGGGCAAGCAGTCGATCGCACCAAGCTTTAATTTTAGGATAGCCGTCTAGGGACACATCAACCCAAGGTAGCAAAGGCACGATGGTGCCGGCAACGCACTCGGCAAACGTGACAGTGTTGCTAGCGAAAAAAGGGCGATCGTCCAACAAACCTTCAAAGAATTTCAAGACAGTATCGACTTTTTCCTTAGCCTTTGCGATTTCCGGCGCTTGGGGAGTTCCCCATCCCATTTTTTCACTGCTGAGGGGGTAAAGTGCCGGCGCAAGTTCGTTAACCGTGACCAATTCTACCATTTTCACAACTGCCAAATCTTTCGGTTCTTTTGGCAGCATTGTCGGTTCGGGATACTTCGTTTCTAGATAGTCAAGAATTGCTAGAGACTCGACGATAGTGAAGTCATCATCGACTAAAACAGGGATGCGATGAAAAGGATTCATTGCGACAAACTCAGGCTGCAAGTGATCGCCGTCCAAGTGGATTTCTACCAATTCAAAGTGGAGGTTTTTTTCTAAGAGGGCGATCCACACGCGGCGGGAGTTAGCGGAAATTGGGGTGTGGTAAAGTTTCATGGCTGCTGCTGTGGTTGTTGAGAGACTGAGGTGTTAAGGGTTGAGTTGTCTCGCGCTGCTGAAAATATTTAGACTGTAGTCAATTTTACCCTATCCGGAATTGTCAGGGCAAATACTGGTTAAATATAACAAAAATATCTGCGATCGCATTTAGCTACTTTAGCTACATCATATGGAGTTAATTTCCACTTGTTGCTCTAATTCTATTTGGACTTGAGCCTCAACAAATGTAGTGTAAATGGGAATATTCGATGCTAATGCTTCAAAGCTAATAACGAGAGAATAGGGTGCTTCTGCATCTGGATCGTTATTCCAACCTTCATGTCCAACTACTGCAATGCAGAATGCTTCTCTGAGTTGAAATGATTTGACAACTGTCCAATCCTTTTGAACAGTTCCCGCGCTTCTAGAAACACCCTCAATTTTTCCATATTTTTTCGCTTTTTTGCCAATAGTCCACTGAAAAACTCCCTCTCCCTTTTCAGCATCCTCTGAAGGATCATACTCTTTCAAAATCCTAGCCAGAAACTTTTCTGGATTTTCTCCCTTTTTACTACAATCCCAATCCAGCCAAGTTGAAAGATATTTTCTGCGATTTCTACGAGTTCGACGTGGTTGTGCTTTGTAAGATAGAGTAACTTCTACCAAAATCTCATGTTCTTTTCCCTGACTACGCAATCCTTCTGGCAATTTAACTTGGTAAACATGAGCCTGTCTGGCTTTGATACGATTATTTCCTCTGGTAATCAAAGTGATGCGATTGGGAGAATTACCTAAAGCCCGATCGATATTTGGAATGCCATAACCAATTTGACGAACAGTATCAAGTTTTTCTTCGGCCCACTCTGGCCATCTGGCTGATTGTACTATCAGCGCACGATGTAAAAGGCAAGTCTCATCCGGCAACTCAGCAGCAAGACACGCTGCTATATGGCTGACTTTTGGCGTAGCATATGACGTTCCCACCGTGTCAGCAGCAACTGCTGGCCCACCATTCAAAGTCGATCGTACTAATTCAGGACAAACTTCTTTACGTGAAATAATGTTAGGTGGTATTGATTCATCTTTTATTAAGTCCCCACCATATTCAACTACTTCCGGTTTAATTGTATCCCAAATTCCTAACCCAGAGCATGAAAAAGCTGAGGGTTTATCCTTTTGTGATATTGAAGAATAGGATAGTGCATGATAAGAAGCTGGAGAAATTGATCCAACGGTTAAGGCTTGAAAACTTTGTGCAGGGTTAGCAATTCTACAAGAATTTTCTAAAAGATAATCTGGACATAGCCGATTTGCTGCCAGATGATCTTTGACAGATAATCTTGTATATCCTATTTTTCCACTGAAAGGTAAATTACCTGCTGCTACAATAAACAATATATCATTTTTCCAGGTCAAATTATCAATCGCCGCTGCCCAAGGGCTCATATATTGGGTGTGGCACGGAACAGACCCAGTAATAGAATGATTAAAAATCCTTGTTTTTGTTTTACTGTGATAAAAGTCCACAATATCACCTAGCAATTTCGGTGGAAATAGCTGTTTAGGTAGTTGACAATTAACATCAAGGACTCTCGCATTTTGAATCCAGCAAATAGCTTTTTCATTTCCAGTACGAGGTATAGTTATGGGGTAAATGACTGCACCAGCTACCCTGGTTCCGTGTCCGCCATTCCTAACACGGTCAGCAATTTGGTCGGTTTCTCCCGGCACCCAAGATGTTGAATTATCGCAATCAATTGCTGCTTTTAAGAGAGGATGCCTTTCTTGAATCCCACTATCTATAACACATACCTTGGGAGCATTTAATTTCGGTGCTTGTAGTTTGAAAGTAGGAGTATCAACATCAGATAAAGCTTCTCGCTCAACAAATTCAGCAAACTCATCAGGCTCACTGACATCAAAAATATAAGGAAAGTTAAAAACTAAATCTTTTAATCCTTTACCGGAAATTGTAATTCTACAGGAAAAACTATCCGGTAATTTAGCTGATTGAGGAATACTTCCATCAACTATATCTAATATTTCTCCTTGATAACTTTGAATAAATTCAGTGAACTCATCTTCTCTTTCGGACTTTATCTCATCCCATTTTTCATAAGTAAAGTCACGTTTGTCAATCCAAATATTAACTCTTTTTTCAAAATGCTCATCACTTTCATTACTTTCTCTCTTTGGAGAATTAGGCAACTTAGGTGTAATCCCTACACAAGCAATACCTACATCAACTGTGTATATCTGGTCATCTTTAACTCGATCCCAATGAGTCATTAATTCTGGCGAAAGAATGTATTCTGGCTTTTTAATTCCGTCAATCAGATCCCAGATTTCTGCAACTTTTGTACCACCATGTTCTTCTCTAATAAATTTTCCTATTTTTTTTCGCAGTTCACTAAGTTCTAAATCTGCTGATGCACCAATAATATATCCATCTTCGATCTCTGCAATTAGCTCAATCCCATAGGATTTAAGACTCTCTGGATCGAAAGAATTTGGATCGATTTTTAAGATAATGCGTCGAGATTTAGGAAGTTCGGGTTGCTCTTCTTCTTCTCGTTTTTCTTCAGTATCTTTCCAATTAGCAGTTATGGATGATACTGAGCTATTTAGCCTACTACCATGTCCCCATCTGTCACCAGAATTTGCGAGTGTTTGAGGATCTTTGTTCCTGCCTCCTCCTTTTGGACTTGCAGCAATCCCTTCTTTTGCAAAGCTGAGCTGAATATGCGGAAATCTATCAGAACGTTCAACCATTTACTTCTCCTGACACAAAAAAATAAATTTATGCAACCTTGATTTCTTTAATCGCTTCTTCCAAGTGTTCGTGAATGACTAGCTCCTCTCGCTCAAGAATTGCCCGTTTAGCAGCATCTTGTGCTACCCGCACGGCTTGAGCAGCAGAAAAATCTCTCATCTGATCGATCAGCACAGGCCAGTTAATAGAGCCTACTTCAATAGCAGATAGTGTTTCTTTTAGGATAAATTCTAACTCTTTTTCTCCGGGCTTTGGTACTTCTATCAAATCATCAAATCGTCTCCACAGTGCAGTATCAAGAGATTTAGTGAGGTTTGTAGCTGCTACAATCAGACCAGAGGTGGGTTCATATTCATCCAAAATTTGAAGAAATGTATTTACCACTCGCTTAATTTCTCCTACTTCCTGATGGTCTTCTCTTGATTTAGCAATAGAGTCACATTCATCAAGAAACAACAAACAGGGATTTTTTGATGCTTCTTCAAAAACCAGCCTCAAATTACTCGCCGTTTCGCCTAAAAAAGATGATACCATTGCATCAAATCGAACTTTGAGAAGTGGTAAACCTGTATTCCAAGCTAAACGCTCTGCTCCGAGTGTCTTACCACAGCCCGGGAAACCGTACAGAAGAATTTTTTGTCTGTAGCGGAGTCCGTGAAGAGCAAGCCTATCTCTTGCTGCATACTCGCGCTCAATTCGCTGGAAACGTTTTTCAATAACTTCAGGAAGCACCATGTGATGCCGCAGTTTTTCCCTTCCGATGACAGTCACTAAAGGAAGGTTTAATCGCTTACTTGTCGGCAGTTCGCTTAAAGCTTGTAGGCTATTTGGTACTGGCGAAGCTGCTTTGCTGTTAGAGATCGATTTCTCTTTCTGGCTCTTTTTGGTAATATTCTCTAATTGGTCGGCTAGTAGCGTGTGTCCCTTCTGGCGCTCTTCCTCAATGACTAGGTGTGTGAGTTTGTCGATCGCCTCTGTGTCGGCACTGGCGATCGCCCTAAATAATCTTTTAAGAACTTCTGCTTTCATAGCGCCTCTCACTATACTAGAGAGTACACCACTATGATACTTGATTTATTAATCAACTACTTAATTAAAATAAAGTAGGTGAGGGCCCTTGCGCCCCCACCTACTTTAAAGACGACGATTAATTAGTAATCGAAGTCGCCGCCGCCCATGCCGCCGCCAGCGCCAGCAGCAGCGCCATCCTTCGGTTCAGGCTTGTCAACGACGATACACTCGGTTGTCAGCACCATACCAGCAATAGATGCAGCATTTTGCAGAGCAGAACGAGTCACCTTCGCAGGGTCAACAATACCAGCTTCAAACATATCGACAAACTCATTTGTCGCTGCGTTGAAACCAACGTTGAACGGCTTTTCTTTGACGCGCTCAGCAATCACAGCGCCATTCAAACCAGCATTTTCAGCAATCCGCTTCAGAGGAGCAGCCAGAGCCCGTGCCACAATCAAAGCACCGGTTAATTCTTCGCCCTTGAGAGTGCTGTTAGCCCACTCTTCCAATTGAGGAGTCAGGTGAGCCAAAGTTGTACCGCCACCAGGAACAATTCCTTCTTCTACTGCTGCTTTGGTTGCGTTGATCGCATCTTCAAGACGCAGTTTGCGATCCTTCATTTCTGTTTCGGTAGCCGCGCCGACTTTGATGACTGCGACGCCGCCAGCCAATTTGGCCAAACGTTCTTGCAGCTTTTCTTTGTCGTAGGAAGACTCGGTTTCGTCCATTTGACGGCGAATTTGTTCGCAGCGGGACTTGACCGCGGCTTCGTTACCTTCGGCAACAATTGTGGTGCTGTCTTTGGTGATGGTGATGCGGCGAGCTTTGCCGATCATGTCAAGCTTGGTGTTTTCCAGTTTCAAACCGGCATCTTCGGTGATTAGTTGACCGCCGGTCAATACGGCGATATCTTCTAACATGGCTTTGCGTCGATCGCCAAAACCGGGTGCTTTAACAGCAGTCACGTTCAACACACCGCGCAGTTTGTTGACAACGAGGGTAGCTAGAGCTTCTTTCTCAATGTCTTCTGCAATGATCAACAGCGGGCGGCCGGAACGAGCTACTTGTTCGAGCACAGGTACTAAATCTTGTACCAGAGCGATTTTCTTGTCTGTCAGCAAGATGAAGGGTTCTTCGAGAATCGCTTCCATCCGTTCGGTGTCGGTGACGAAGTAGGGAGAAATGTAGCCTTTGTCGAAGCGCATCCCTTCGGTGATTTCCAATTCGGTGGTCATAGACTTCCCTTCTTCCAGGGAAATCACGCCTTCTTTGCCCACCTTGTCCATTGCGTTGGCAATCATTTGGCCGACTTCATCGTCGTTACCAGCAGAGATGGAGCCGACTTGAGCGATGGCTTTGGAATCTTCTACTTGTTTGGCGTGTTCGGCAATTTTTTCTACCAAAAACGTGGTTGCTTTGTCAACACCGCGCTTGAGGGCGATCGCATTTGCGCCGGCTGCTACGTTACGCAGACCTTCTTTGACCATTGCGTGAGCCAAAACGGTAGCAGTTGTGGTACCGTCGCCTGCTGCGTCGTTGGTTTTGGAAGCTGCTTGACGGATCAGGGCAACGCCTGTATTTTCTACATGGTCTTCTAGTTCGATTTCTTTGGCGATGGTAACACCGTCATTGACGATCTGAGGAGCTCCGAATTTCTTTTCGAGAACCACGTTACGGCCTTTGGGCCCGAGGGTTACGGCCACTGCTTCGGCCAAAATGTCCATACCGCGTTCGAGGGCGCGACGTGCATTTTCGTTGTAGATGATACGCTTAGCCATAGTTTTTGGGGATTTGAGGGTTTGAGATTTTGGATTGGGGATGATGGATTTTAGTCATTTGTCCCGTGTCATTAGTTGTTTGGCGGCGTTCGCTTTAAACTAATGACTGATGACTAAGGACTGATGACTAATGATTAATTAGTTAACGATCGCCAGAATGTCTTTTTCGGCTAGCAAGACGTATTCGTCTGTGCCGAGTTTGATGTCGGTGCCGGCGTACTTCGAGTAGAGAACTTTGTCGCCGACTTTGACTTCCATTTCAATGCGGGTGCCGTCGTCATTGCGCTTGCCAGGGCCCACGGCCGCGACTTCGCCTACTTGGGGCTTTTCCTTAGCTGTGTCGGGCAGAAGGATGCCGCCGGCGGTTTTTTCTTCGCTAGCGCTTACTTTTACGAACACGCGCTCGCCTAACGGTTTAACGGTAGAAACACTCAGTGATACTGCTGCCATAAATAAATCTCCAGATTACAGATCCTCGTCAGTCAGCCGTCAGGGTTGCTATGAAAGCAACAGCCGACTGCTTACAACTGACATATTAGCACTCTCGACTCCTGAGTGCTAATTTAGCTTTAGTCAGGGGCGATCGCAACTTAGTTGTCAGTACGGGTTCCCGAACCGAGCATGAGTTGGAACGAAGGAGAGGGAGGAGTGGGGGCTGGGGTGATGACTTTAGACCGCTAACCAATTACTTTTGATTGATGAAGACAATGACAGAAAATAACGAGGAATCTTGTAGCCAAGGCTTGAGCGCTTGTGTCCAAAGCCTGGGAATCGATCGAATCGAGCGACATATTTTTATCTGTGCCGACCAAACCGTGCCCAAGTGCTGCGATCGGCAAACGAGTCTGGAGGCGTGGAATTACTTAAAAAAACGCTTGCAAGAATTGGGGTTGGACAAGCCAAGTGCCGATCGACCAACCTCTGTCTTTCGCACCAAAGCCAATTGCCTGCGAGTGTGCGCGTCTGGCCCGATTATGGTAGTCTATCCAGACGGAGTGTGGTATCGCGACGTTACTCCACCCGTCATTGAGAGAATTATTCAGGAACATCTCCTAAACTCAAAGGTAGTTCAAGAATACGCTTTCTTGACTCATCCTTTGCCTGTGCCTGCTGAGACCCAGCCAAACATTTAAGTGTAGCGCTGTTTAAAGTACAGCGTTATAGGTAAAGTGTTAAATTTAAGGTTAAGGGTGAGAATTTGAGACAGTTTAGCGTCCGGGCGATCGCACCTGCTACAGTTCAATAAAACTGTAGTTAGGTTCTTGTCTTCCTTGTGCGGCTTCCCGTGTTCCTGGTGTTTCTCAAAAGGTACAGTAAAAAAAATCGATCGGAGGAACTGTGAAATTTTGTGCAAAAATTTCTCAGTGGCCGACACTAAGCAGGTTGCCAAACTACACTAGAAACAGTTAAATACGTAAGTAGGGAGCCTGCTTAAATTTCTCTATATCAGAAGTATCATTTAAAACCGGGGCATTAACCTGAAATTGAACCGATCGAGATTAAAGATATTTAACTTGGGCTCTGTTAGGGAGTCTCCAATCAATCAAGGCTGATCTTGATAGAGCGATCGTCCATTACTGGTTTGGGCTGCATTCCATGTCGTAAGACACTCACAAACAGCCGTCAATTATAGGTTGGAAAGCGGTAATACCCGCCCCGCTTTCCCTCACCGCCATCCCTTCAGTCGATCGTCGTCCTCCACCCCCAGCAGGGTGGCGGGGGACTGACGGAAAAAACAGAAGTGAAAACAAGGAAGTGTGCGGGATACTTTAGCGGGAATAAACATGACAAAGGACAATAATTCAGGAGAGCAAAAACGGCTGATGCTGGTTGACGACGACCCCAATTTGATCTTGCTGGTCAAGGACTACTTGGAGTTTCGGGGTTACAACGTCATTACAGCAGAAAACGGCAGAGACGCTCTGGAAAAACTAGAACAAGAAGTTCCCGACTTGATTATCTGCGACGTGATGATGCCGGAAATGGACGGCTACACTTTAGTCAAACACATCAGAGAAGACCCTCGCACGAGCTGGATTCCGGTTCTTTTCTTGTCCGCAAAAGGTCAAAGTTCAGACCGAGTAAAAGGCTTGAGCACGGGGGCTGACGTTTATATAGTCAAGCCTTTTGAACCAGAAGAACTGGTAGCCCAAGTGGAATCTTCTCTGAAAGCAGCATCCCGCTTGATTCGCCACTCAAATCCCGGTATGGAGAGTGGCCCAAAAATTAAGGCGCGCCGCAATGTCGAATTGACTCCCACTGAGTTAAAGGTGGTACAGTTGCTAGCGCAGGGTATGGCAAACCGCCAAATCGCAGACGTGATGAATGTCAGCCAGCGGACTATCGAAAGCCACGTCAGCAATATGCTCGGCAAAACAGGTCTGCACAACCGGACAGAGTTAGCTCGCTGGGCCCTTGAAAGCAAAAAGGCTTGATCGGAGGTAGTCTGCGCTATGAAATCAGGGGAGCAAAATCTACTGCTATGCGCTTCGGTATGCCTGCTTGGCGGTAGGGCGGTGGGCGCGGTAGTTTGAAGCCGCCATTAACCTTGACACGCCAGCCGGTATTGAGTTACTAGGCGTATAGTTTGTGAGGGTCCCTCGCTCAAATGCAAGCAGGTTTAAAAGAACCCTCTGGCGGTAGAGCCGAAAATATGAAATACTGGGGAGATGGAGTTTTCTGAAGTCTAATCTATTGCCTCAGTTAGCTCCATGTTGCTAAAATGTGATATTTAGATTAACTTCTTTCTACAATTATTAGGTCTAAGTTTCTATGACAAACTTAATGAACCGCCTTTCTATTTTTGTGGACGGGAACAATATGTTCTACGCTCAACAAAAGAACGGTTGGTTTTTTGATCCTCGCAGGGTGCTCGAATATTTCAAAACTTCGCAGCCGAATGTCATCTTGATCAATGCTTTCTGGTATACGGGTCTGAAAGACCCCCAAGATCAAAGGGGATTTCGAGATGCTTTGATCAGTCTAGGTTACACGGTTCGCACTAAAATTCTTAAGGAATATTACGACGATGCTTCGGGCAGATATTCTCAAAAGGCTAATTTAGACATAGAAATTGTGGTTGATATGTTTAATACCGTGGATCAATACGACCAAGTTGTGCTGTTTAGCGGGGATGGGGATTTTGAGAGGGCGATCGAGCTGCTCCGCTCGAAAAATACTCATATTACTGTGGTATCAACCGAAGGAATGATTGCTAGAGAGTTACGAAATGCTACAGATAGGTATATAGACCTAAATGAAATTAGGGAACATATCGAGAAAATGGATTATTAGTCAGTAGTCATTAGTTATTAGTCATTAGTCAGTAGTTAGTAGTTATTAGTCATTAGTCATTAGTCATTAGTCAGCAGTCATTAGTCAGTTATGGGTTATGGGTTATTAATTATTCGTTATTGGCGCGAAACACGGGACTGGTGCCCCCGCCCAAAAACGCATACTTGCTTTCCGATAGGAGCCGCCAGTAGCCCAGAATTTTAGACGAAGGTTCAAGTTCCCAGATTCATCTGTGGAGTAAATCTAAAATCTAAAATCTAAAATCTAAAATCGACTGACTGGAGGCTAAAAATCCAGAAAAACGGACAAGTAAAAATCAGGAAAACACTTTTTTAGAGCTATGAAAACTCAACCAAGTCAAGACCGGATTATTATTTTCGATACGACTTTGCGGGACGGAGAACAATCTCCGGGTGCATCTCTGAATGTGGATGAAAAGCTGACGATCGCTCGCCAGTTAGCGAGATTGGGCGTGGATGTGATTGAAGCGGGTTTCCCTTTCACCAGCACGGGAGATTTCGAGGCAGTCCAAAAAATAGCCCGATCGGTTGGCACAGAAAATGGGCCGACAATTTGCGGTTTAGCACGGGCGAGAAAGCCGGATATTAAAACCGCAGCAGAGGCTCTGAAACCAGCCGCCAATGCGCGAATTCATACGTTTCTGGCTACGTCAGATATTCACTTGGAGTATAAGCTGAAAAAGACGCGGGCTGAGGTTCTGGAAATTGTGCCGGAAATGGTGGCTTATGCTAAGTCTTTTGTGGATGATGTAGAGTTTTCGCCGGAAGATGCTTGTCGATCGGAACCGGAGTTTTTGTATCAGGTTCTGGAACGGGCGATCGCAGCCGGTGCGACTACTGTTAATATTCCCGATACTGTCGGTTACACGACTCCGAGCGAGTTTGGGGCTTTGATTCGGGGAATTAAGGAAAATGTGCCGAATATCGATCGCGCAATTATTTCGGTTCACGGTCACAATGACTTAGGATTGGCTGTTGCTAACTTTTTGGAAGCTGTGAAAAATGGCGCCAGACAGTTAGAATGCACGATTAATGGCATTGGCGAACGGGCGGGAAATGCTGCTTTGGAAGAGTTGGTAATGGCGCTTTACGTGCGGCGCCAATATTTTAATCCGTTCTTGGGCCGGCCTGCGGATTCTGACGAACCTCTGACGAATATTGATTCGCGCCAAATTTACAAAACTTCCCGCTTGGTTTCCAATTTAACGGGGATGTTGGTGCAGCCAAATAAAGCGATAGTCGGGGCCAATGCTTTCGCCCACGAGTCGGGAATTCACCAAGACGGAGTGCTGAAAAATAAGCTGACATACGAGATTATGGACGCTGAGTCGATCGGCTTGACGGAAAATCAAATCGTCTTGGGTAAATTGTCGGGCCGCCACGCATTTCACACTCGCTTGAAAGAGTTGGGTTTTGAAATGGCCGACGATGAGCTGAATAAGGCTTTTGTCAAGTTTAAAGATTTAGCAGACAAGAAAAAAGAGATTACTGATTGGGATTTAGAGGCGATCGCCAATAACGAAGTGCACCAAGCACCGGAACTTTTCCGGTTAGAATTGGTGCAAGTTTCCTGTGGCGACAAATCGCGCCCGACAGCAACTGTCACTGTGCGGAATCCGGCGGGCGAAGAATTGACCGATGCTGCGATCGGCACCGGGCCTGTGGATGCGGTTTACAGGGCAATTAACCGAGTTGTCAATGTCCCGAACGAGTTGATCGAGTTTTCTGTACAGTCGGTGACCGCAGGAATAGATGCGATCGGCGAAGTAACAATTCGCTTGCGCCACGAAGGCAAAGTATTTTCCGGTCACTCGGCAAATACTGACATTATCGTAGCCTCTGCAGAAGCTTACATCAGCGCTTTAAATCGGCTGTATCAGGCATTGCAGCATAGTGCTGAAGAAAAATCCTCGGAACAGCCAACTCCCATCGGAAATCAAGTTGTTGCAGAGGCAAAGCGCTGATAAACTTACTGTCAGCCATTTTTCTTGAAACCAACCGCAGATGAATCCAGATCGAAGCAGATAAATCTCAATTAATCTGCCTTAATCCGGCTCCATCTGCGGTTTAAAATTAATTTTTTTTACCAATAATCAAGTATTGAAAAATGCAAGACGAAACTTTAAAAAAAGAGCGGCAATTCCACGATGCTTGGGCATCTACGATCGATATTGACGGCATTCGAGTCAATGATTACTTTGAAGCTTGCACCGCCCCAGAAAATAGATTTATTCTCAAACAGATGGGCGATCTTACAGGCAAACGCCTCTTAGATTTAGGCTGTGGGGCGGGAGAAAATAGCGTTTATTTTGCTAAAAAAGGTGCAAATTGTGTGGCGGCGGACTATTCTCAGGGCATGGTAGAAGTTGCTCTGAAATTGGCAGAGAAAAACGGCGTCAAAATAGAGGGCTGCACGGTTAATGCAATGGCTATGGATTTCCCGGACAACAGTTTTGATATTGTTTACGCTTCTAATTTGCTGCACCATTTGCCGGAACCAGAAAAGGCGATTCGCGAAATGCACCGCGTGCTGAAACCGGGCGGCAAAGCTTGTTTTTGGGACCCGATGAAGCACAATCCGGTGATTAATGTTTACCGCAGGATGGCTACTGAGGTGCGGACGGAGGATGAAACTCCTTTGGATATTAATATTGTAAATTTTGTCAAGTCTTTGTTTTCGGAGACGGCTTATGATACGTTTTGGCTGACATCGCTTTGGATTTTTTTGCGGTTTTATTTGATAGAAAAAGTGCATCCGAATGAAGAGCGTTATTGGAAAAAGATTATAATTGAACAAGAGAGATTGAAACCGCAATACTCTCGGTTAGAAGAGTTGGATGGGTTTTTGAAAAAGTTGCCTTTGATGAAGCGCTTGGCTTGGAATTTGGCTGTGGTAGCAACGAAGTAATTAAAAAAAGTACAATAAGTCAAAGCATTTAATTAAGAGGGTAATTATGCCAGAAACTATTACTGCTATCTACGAAAACGGGGTTTTTCGTCCCTTGAGTCCTTTGTCATTGAATGATGGGGAAACTGTGCAGATTCAACTCTGGCCAGATGATCCAAAAAAGCAGGCAGAATGGGCAATCCAGTTTTTAGTTGACCGAGGATTGGTAACTCCACTACCTAACGAGCCCCATAACGTCGAGGCTGTCACCGATGAAGATGTGTATGAATTGGCGAAAAGGTTAGGGGCAAAACCGGGCAAGCCTCTGTCAGAAATGATTATCGAGGATCGTGGCCCGTGGTAAACATTTATTTTTTGGATAGCAGCGCCCTCATCAAAAGATATGTGGTTGAAATTGGCAGCCCTTGGATAAAAACGCTCACGGATTCCCAGACTGGTAACTCGCTGCTTGTTGTCCGCATCACCTGGGTGGAAGTTCTTAGTGCTTTTGCACGCAGACAACGTGAAGGCGGTATAACTGCTGCGGAAGTGGCTGCACTTATTCAAAAATTTCGCTCCGAATTCAATAGTCGGTATAGAGTTATCGAAGTTGATCGGGCACTGGTTGAAAGGGCGGGTGAACTGATTGTTCAATATCCGCTGCGGGCTTATGATGCGGTGCAATTGGCGGCTGCTTTGCGCGTTCAATCTGTTTTAACATCAATCCCAGAAACTCAACTAATTTTTGTTTCGGCGGACAACAGATTGCTGGATATTGCTCAGTCGGCAGGGTTGGCGACGGATAATCCTAATAATTATCCGTAATCAAGCTGTTTGTAGTGAGGAATGCAAGTCTTCATACAAATCAGAAAACTAAAGTCATCACAAGAAACTAATTTGAGTGCGATCGTTATTTATAGAATTTCTTTCAAAGTTTTAACCAATATTTGATTTTGTTCCTCCGTACCTATACTAATCCGCAATTTGTCTTCTAATCGCGGCTGATTGAAGTATCGAATCAATATTCCCCGTACTTTCAGTGTTTGATAAATTCTTTCTGCATCGCCGCTTGATGGCCTAACTAACAAAAAGTTGGTTTGCGAGGGCCAAACTTCAAAGCCTAATTCCTGGAAACTAACGGCTAGTTTTGCTCGCGAAGCCTTAATCTTTTCGGCGTTGGCTGTTTTGTGGTCTTGATCTGCGATCGCAGCCGCCCCCACTGCATAGGCTAAAGCATCCACATTATAGCTGTCTTTGATTTTATTTAATTCTGCCAGCAGCGCCGGATTTGCTATGCCAAAACCCAGCCTCAATCCTGCTAGGGAATAACCTTTTGAAAGCGTCCTCAATACTATAACATTACTGTATTTTTTTGTCAAGTTCAAAGCATTATCTTCGGCGAAATCTACATAAGCTTCGTCGATCACAAGAATGCCCGATAACTCTTTAGCCAGTTTCTCCAAATCTGCAACAGATATGGCTGTTCCCGATGGACTGTTTGGCGAAGCTACAAATGTCACAGCACCCTGGGCTGCTATTAGCAAATCGACTGGTAACTTGTAGTCGTCGGGATAAGAAACTTCGACAAATTCTGCCTCTTGAATTGCTGCCAAAGTGCGGTACAATACATAGGTAGGCGCAGGACAAACAACTGGTTTATCGGCTTCGCCCACAGCGCGAACTATCAAGTTTAATAAATCGTCGCTGCCGTTACCTACCGCAATCCAATCGTCAGGTACTCCTAACACTTTACTAGCAGCAATGCGAAAACTTTTGCCAGTTGGATCTGGATAGCGCCGCAGCATTTCTCCGTCTATTTCCTGAAGCACTTTTAAGGCTTTGGAAGAAGGCGGATAGGGATTTTCATTAGAATTTAATTTAATAATTTTTGTGCCTAGCGGTGGCTGTTCCCCCGGCACATAGCCAGACATTTCGTGGATGCTTTTGCGAAAGTAATTCATCTCTTATCTGCGTTTATCTGCGTTTATTTGCCGTCATCTGCGGTTAAAAAGATCCTATCAAACAATTAGTGACTATCCGCCTTATACCAAAATCAATTAACATTTGCATATCCGCTCGATCGTCCACCGTCCAGGCCACAATGTCAACTCCCTGACTGCGGCTTTCTTGAATTAGTGCCGGGTTTTCCAGCAACACGCGATACAGACTGCTAATCAAATTATCCTGATGCGCCACAGCTTGAGCAAATTGAGTTTTGTATGCTTCTAGATTAGCAACAATGTGTCCGATCGCCAAATCGCCAGATAGCCGCCGCACTTGTCCCAGAAATCCATCATTAAAGGAAGTAATAACGCATTTATGTTGGATTTCTTCCCCCTTCAAAGTATTGACAAAATCCGCGACATCTGCATCAGACCACTCGCAGTGAGGTTTGACATCAAAGTAAAGAAATTTGTCAACATTTTTAAGGATAGCTAATGATTCTTTTAAGGTAGGAATTTTTTCTTGTGAAAATTCATCGCTAAACCATTTTCCCGCATTAAGTGTCTGCAATTGGGACAGAGTTTTTTCCCTAACTTTGCCAGAAACTCCAGTGATTCTATCTAATGTTGGGTCGTGAAAAATCACTGGTACGTTGTCGGCGGATAGCTGGATGTCAAATTCTATCGACTGAGCTCCACGGGCGATCGCCAGTTCAAAAGCTGCTAAAGTATTCTCCGGGGCGATCGCCGAAAATCCCCGATGTGCGATAATTTCTACATTCACTGTCTTGTGCCCTCTAAAAAATCTGCCACAGTTTGATTAAAAGTTTCCGGTTCAGTCAAAAAAGACCAGTGATTCCCCGGTACTTTTGCAACGGTAAGATTTTTCAAGTATCTCTTGTATGGGTGCATTTGCCAAGCCATGCGATTTACCCCTTTTTCCGGCTGTACAAACAAAGTTTGGATATCAATATTTTCAGTTAAACCGGCAACTTTCATCACTTCTGCAAATATCTGATTTCTGGCTGCAATCGCAAATTTACTGCCCCAATTTCCGTCAGATTTTTGTTCGATTTGCTGTTGGAATACCATTTGTTGCACGTCACTCCAATCTGCGTATTCTCCCGATTGTTTTGCTGCTGCTTCTGCTTGGGATAAAGTCGCAAACGGGCCCACACATTTGAGACAGTCTAATTTTCGGTAAACAATTGGCAGGGTGAGTTTCATCGCGGCGGGCAGTTTGGTGATGAAGATGGGGTCTACTAAAATCATACTGCAAAAGCGAGCCGGATTTTGCCTCGCCCAAATCGGTGCTAGTTTGCCCATCCAAGAATGTCCTAAAATGTGGGCGTATGGCCAGTTGAGATGTGCCATCAAAGCTTCTAAATCTGCGATCGCACTTTCAAAAGTATAGCCTGTTTTTGGTTTGCTACTTTCTCCGTGACCGCGCATATCTGGCGCTACAATATGATAGCGGTTGGACAAGTAATTGCCAAAGTTAGTCCAGACACACGCACTATCTGCTAAACCGTGTAACAGCAGCAAACGGGGAGATTTTTCTAGCCCTGTTTCTGGCTGCCATTCTAGGTATGAAAGTTCTATTTCTGGTAAGTGCAAAGTCTTACGAGTTGGCATGACTAGCGGTAGTTAATTACTTTGTTGAACACTCGGCGGTTGAAACCGCTGATCATCTACAAACGAAGTCCGCCTTCGCTGACTAAAAAATAAGGCATCCTCATACTAATTTTGGGTTTTCAAACTCAACAAGATAAACTGAGTTTTCTGCGCTTCATCAAAATTGTCATCGCTGACCAAAACTAGACTCTGGCTGCCATCTGGCAAGCGCGGCCCGAGGGTCATCCCTTCTAAATTGTACAGCGGAATTCCGAGTTCGCTTAAGTCTAGGAGCAACTTTTTCTTAACAGGTTCGACCATTGCCACTCGCCCTTTGAAACTTTGAATTCTCGAAGTATCTGTAGCAGCCCCAACCGCTACTTGATAAATCCTAGCGCTGTATCCCGACAGCCCAAAAGAACGTTCTAAACTCAGAATCTGACCGCCACCGACAGTTACTAATTCTGTTAAACCGTTTAAAATAGTCATGGGAACTTGGTCGAGATTGTAAAGATTTTCCGATACTAATTGCGGCGTTTTATCGACGATGATATAATGTAAAATACGCAGTTTACTTGCCTGTTCTGGGTCTAAATCTTGCATTAACGGCGCTTCCGTAGCTGCGAACAAACGAAAGGGATCGAGACCGCCTGGACTAAAGGTTTCTGGGTCGATGGTTAAAGATTCAAAACCTAAATTGTCCACCACTCCTTGCTGCTGTTTTTCATCGCTGGCATCGGGAATATAGCGCTTTGGTATCGGCAAATTTCCCCGCATTTGCCCTGTTTTGAGGTCAAATTCTCCGAGAAAAGGAGGGATGCCAACATGAGTAACGCCTTCGCTGGCGACAAATACTGAGTTGCGGGGAGAAAGGGCGATGCCTTCGGGATTGATGGAACCCCAAGAGAAGGTTTCACCGTCTGCTTTTTTGAGGGAGGTAACGCCGTCAACGGTAACTTTTTTCAGGCGAATATTTGCTGGGTCACTTGATGTGAGGTCGAGTCGGAGACTGTAAAATCTGGCTTCTCCGTTTTCGCTGGGGTCGTCGGAAAGAGCGTAAAAGCGATAAGCTTTGGAAGTGACTGCACTAATACCTTTGGGGTCGTAGGTAATTCCTGACAAACCGCCGACTGGTACTCCTTCAAAATTGATTTTTGCCAATTGGTATTCGCCCAAAAATTCGAGGGACATTTCTGGAAAAGAGCGGTCTCTAGCAACTACGGGAGGGGGGGCGCAAGCTGTGCAAACAGTTAAGAGAATTAGGGCTAGACTGAATAAGCGTAAAATGCGTTGGCGAAGCCCGCCCCTACGGGGGCTACGCCAACGAAGAGGATCGCCCAGCGTCTTTAAATGCCCATAATTGCTCAGCACGGTAATTTTTATTTTGTTGCACTTGTTGAACTGTTTGCTTTTGTGCCATCTTTGTGACATAATTTATACCGTTTTGTAGATATGCAAAACTTGATGTTTCGAGAAGGAATGCCGAATCGCGGCAACCAAATTTTGAGAAAGAGAAGTTCTGTGCCAATTGGGTGCTTGCTTTTCTTGTGGCTGTGTGCTGGTTCTATTGCTAGCGCCCAAACTAATCCACCAGGGCTGGATCAATTTTCCCCTAATCCTCTAGAAATTACCACACCCGATCCCCTAACTCCCGCCAGTGAATCTTTGAGCAGCACTCAGCGGGACGAACTGACAGCGGCTTTGGAAGAGTTAAACTTAGAAGCAGTGGCTAAACTGCAAGCTGGAGATGGGGCTGGTGCTTTTGAAATTTGGTTCCGAGAATTGCGGCTGCGCAGGTATCTCGGCCCGGCGGCGGAAATTGCTGCTTTGAGTCGGGTGGGAAGTGTTGCTTGGAGTAACAGTAAAAACCTGGAACTACAGCTTATTACCAAACGGTTGCAAGCAATTCAAAAAGAAGTCAAATCCCAAGTACCAGTTAATACTGAGTTGCTCCCCGCCTTGGCTGCGGCTTTTCAGCAGGTGCGCGCTAAAGGCCCGACTGTAGAAGTTTACCAAGAAATTCTCGAAAATGCGCGCCAAAACCAAGATATATTGGCTGAAGGTCAAATTTTGAAGGCGATCGGGCTTATTCACATCAATTGGTTGAGTTACGATAAAGCTGCTCCGGTGTATGAGGAATTGGCAACTTTAATTCAGGAAAACCGCGATTTATTTGCTGCTAATTCTGCTGTGCAAAATTCTGCTGTTGTTGCGGGAAACGGTGCGCCGCCACAACCTGTAACTCCTCCAACTGAGGTAGATACTCTGAGACAGTTGGCTTACGTTTACCAGCAGTCGAAACAACCCCTAAAGGCGATCGCAGCCAGGGAAAAACTAGCATCGGTGTATCTTAACTTACAAAATCCGAGCGCTATACCACCGCTCAAAATTGCGATCGCCAGTGATTACCAAACCATAGGTCAAATCAATTTAGCAGCTCAATACTATCAGGAAGCCTACAATTTAGCCGTCCCCATTCAACAGTATGCCCAAGCTAGTGAAGCTTTGGATAAATTAGCTTTACTTTATCGATCGCAAAAGCAGTGGGAGCCGACTTTGCGGATTTATCAAATGCAGTTGCTGTTAGAAGAGCGGGCTTACAATTTTTACGGATTGATGAATGCTTACGACAATCTCGGTCAAGTTTATCAAGAGATGAAGGCTTACGATAAGGCTTTGGAATCGTATCAAAAAGGGTTAGACGTGGCTAAAAGATTGGGACACAGACAAGAGTATTTTGCTAAGAAAATTCAAAAAGTTAACAAGCAATTGCAAAGGACTTCGTAGTTGTCAGCCGACAATAATGACAAATTGCAATGTGAGTAATTTAAATGCAGTAAGGTGTGCAATGCACACCCTACGAAAATACTTGGGACTGGTAAGTTTCTCGCGAGATAGAATAGTATACTACATCAGTTCCGTAATAATGAGTATTTTTTTCATATTTCATGCCAACTTTCTGCATCACCCGCTGGGAGGTTATATTTTCTGGGAGGGCGATCGCAACTATTCTCTCCAAATTTAATTTTTGAAATCCATAGTTTAGACTAGCCAAAGATGCTTCTGTCGCCAATCCTTGATTCCAATAAACTTTGTCGATCGCATAGCCTAGCTGAGCTTCCGGTGTCTTTTCCAGAAAACGCAGTCCGCAGCGACCAATCATTTTACGGTCTATTTTATGTACTAAAGCCCACATTCCGAAGGTATTTTCTTCCCAACTTTTGATCATGGTATTAATGGCGGTTTCTGTTGCTTCTCTAGTTCTAACTCCTCCGAGGTATTTCATTGTTTCCGGATCGCTGTAGATGCGATACAGATCGTCTAAGTCGTCTGGCGTAAATTGTCTCAGATACAATCGGGCTGTCTCTATTTCTTGCATGATGACAGTATAACTTTTAACATTAGATTATAGTACCACTTTTGCGGGCTACAAACATTTTAGTTGGGTTTCGTTCCTCAACCCAACCTACTGTTACAAGAAAACACTCTTTGTGAAACAGGCATCTTGCCTGTTACTGATATTAGTGCCAAATATTGATTCTCTTTGTTACAATTATTACTTAGATATATTGTACAGTTTTTGCCATCAATGACCCTATCCTCACCAGTAGCAGATACCAAAAACAAATCCGGCCAGGAAACAGACTGGCGGTTATTCATGAGGTTGGCATCTTACGCAACCCGCAGCAAACGCTTGCTGATTATTTCGATCGTACTATTAGTACCGCTAGCAGTCTCAGGAGCAATTCAACCGATTCTCATCGGACAGGCAATTTCGGTAATTCGCTCGGAACCTACCTACGAATTCTTGCGGGGATTGTCTCTATCTGCTGCATTGAATATTTTGGCTATTTTGCTCATGCTAACTATAACACTTAGATTAGCACTGCAATCAGTTCAAGGCTATTTAGTCACGAAAGTAGGGCAAATAATTACTACAGATATTAGAAATGATTTGTTCGCCCACGTCACATCGCTAGCAGTGAGATTTTTCGATCGCACTCCTGTCGGTAAATTGATGACTCGCCTCACCAGCGATGTAGAAGCTTTGGGAGAGGTTTTCTCTTCAGGGGCGATCGGCATTGTCAGCGATTTATTTTCAATTTTAGTAATTGCCATTTTCATGTTTACCATGCAGTGGCAACTAGCTTTAATGTTGGTGCTGATGATGATACCAATTACCGCCGTCATAGTTTATTTCCAGTACCAATATCGCATAGCAAATTACAATACCAGAGAAGAACTTTCCGAACTAAACGCCCAACTGCAAGAAAACCTGACTGGTATTGGCGTAGTGCAGCTATTCCGCCGCGAAAGATTCAACTCAGAATTGTTTCGCGTCACGAATAAACGCTACATTAAAGCAGTTGACAAAACTATATTTTACGACTCAGCCGTATCTGCGACATTAGAATGGATTGCTTTAGTGGCTATCGCAGGGGTTTTGTGGATGGGCGGCCAAAGAGTTTTAGCCGGTAATCTTAACTTCGGTACTCTCTCGGCATTTATTTTATTTGCTCAGCGTCTCTTCGATCCGCTGCGGCAATTTGCTGAGAAATTTACCGCCATTCAAGCAGGATTTACCGCCGTCGAACGCATTAGCGATATTCTCAACGAACCGATCGAAATTAAAGATCCAACTAGCGGGAAGAAGGAAGAAGCAAGAGGGAAGAAGGAAGAAGTAAGAGGGAAGAGGGAAGAAGGAAGAAGGGCCAGTTATTCACCGTTGTTGATAACTGGACATCCAGAGGCCACTGCTTACAACTTGTCTCCGTTCGATCGAGAATTAGCAGATAATTATCAAAATCCAGCAAGTTCAGAATATCGTTTATTACCTAACAATCCTCCATCACCCCCCGCCAACCCCACCTTGCTAAGGGGGGGAGAAAATGCCAAATCGCAGAATTCAGAATCGGGAGAAATCCAATTTGACAACGTGTGGTTTGCTTACAAAAAAGACGAATATGTCCTGCAAAACCTCAATTTCACCATCAAATCCGGCGAAAAGGTAGCATTAGTTGGCCCCACGGGTGCGGGCAAAAGTTCGATTATCCGTCTTCTCTGTCGCCTTTACGAACCTAGCCGAGGACGGATTCTGGTTAATCATGTGGATATTCGGGATTTGCCTCAAGCAGAGTTACGCAGGCACATAGGCGTAATTATCCAAGATGGCTTTCTATTTGCTGGTGACGTGAAGAGCAATATCAGCCTGGGAGAAAGTTACTCGATTGAGGAAATTCAAGCAGCAGCAGAAAAGACCAATGTTGCCCGTTTAATCGAACAGTTGCCTCAAGGTTATGATACGCAATTGCGGGAACGGGGAACGAATCTTTCGGGGGGACAAAAGCAATTATTAGCGTTTGCTCGCGCCGCCATTCGCAATCCCAGTATCTTAGTTCTAGACGAGGCAACTGCTAGTTTGGATGTGGGGACGGAAGCTTTAATTCAACAAGCTCTAGAACGTTTGATGGTGGACAGAACGGCGATTATTATTGCCCACAGGCTTTCGACTATCCGCAATGTCGATCGTATTTTAGTGCTCAAACGCGGCGAATTAGTAGAGTCTGGCAGCCACGAAGAATTGTTGCAGCAAGAAGGGTTGTATGCTAGTTTGTACAAGTTGCAAATGCTGGGGAGTTAATATCTGAAGGAAGGCAGGACACGGATTTTGACACGGATACACGGATGAATTATCGATAAGAGGAAAAATTCTCGGAATACCCAGATACCCGACTTCTTCAAGAAGTCGGGTATCTAAAATAATCTAAAATCTAAAATCGCAAATCTAAAATCGGATCACTTGCCGGAAATCATTTTCCCTAGGGTTTCCGGCAGGTGAATTATATGTTGAAAAAGCTGGTTTGGCCCGATGCCAAACAATAACTGCATCGCCAGCACAATTGCTGCTAAAGAAATCGCTGTCCCGATGCTGGCTTTCAACACTTTAAAAGCCCAATTAAACACCAGCCAAGACACCAGTAAGGAAGCAATTAAGATAATTAATTCTATTGGCATATAACAGTTTTAACTTGACTTTTACTCTACAATCCTGGACGCATCAATACCAAAGAAACCGGGTTTTTATCAGTGTTAAAGGTGGGAATGCAGTATTTCCGTAAAAAACCCGGTTTCTGCGTCCACTATCCTACTTGTTATTTCAAGCAATACTGCCGCGCTTCCGTGTTTCCTTGTAAGAAATTCCCACATTTTTTAAGCCGGCTTTAATCATTTGCTGCTCTAACAAAGCGAAAAAGCGAGTTCGATCGCCCCCCGTGACAACCGCTTGATTGTGAGCTTCTGCTAGCGTCACCGGATAGCCGCCGCCTTTGTGTACCTGAGCGAGCATCATTCCCAATGCTAAATCTAGCTGTGCTGTATCTTGTGCTACCCATTCCGGCACTTCTATTCTAGCAATTTCTGTGCCGACGTGAACGTAACAGAAATAAACTGAATTGAGGCCGTACAAATCTAAAATTCGAGCTTGGGATTTCCACAAAGGACTTCTTTGTCCCGGTGACAGGATTGTTGCCCACAAGATGGCATCCCGCAAAGGTTCAAATTCTTGACAAGGTGCTTTTTCGGCGAAAGAAATTGTGGCGGCAAATCCGACGTTCGGGCAATTTGTCATGCAGTCTGGTACTTCGTGGGTGCAAGCTTCAAACCGCAAAAAAGATAAGCTTTCGCTGCTGCGAGAAGCGCTTAAGTATCCTAACAGGGGAATTCCTGCTAAACGCAACTTGTCCCAAGATTCTAAAATTGGCAGCAAAATTTGATCGCGCGCTTCGCTGGGTAACTGTTCCAAAAACCAATAAATCAGGGAACCGTCTACCATGGCTAAAGCTGGCGCGGGCAATTTATTGTCGTTAACTTTTGCCCAATTGCAGCCCATTTCTGCTAAGGCAATTGCTTCGGAAACTGCGCGCCGATATCCCATCCATTCTTCGGTTCTAATTCCCCACTGTCGCGAACCGTACAAGTCTTCTGGTTTGTAGAAAACCTCCGGCACGCTGTCTAAAACTGGGTGGCGGCTTTGCCCGTAGTGCAGCATGACTGTGCCGACGTTTAGAAGGTAGCAGTAGGCAATTTCGTGATGGTTGGGCGAGATTTGAGAGCCGTCTGTGGCAAAGACTGTGTGAGAGGCGGGGGGTGCGGTGATGTAGGTGCGATCGGCTAAGGGCTCGATCGGCGTGGCAGCATTGAATAAAGTGCGATCGCGCCAATTCTCTTGCAATTCCACCAATTTTTCCTGTTCCCCTGCAGCCTTTACCAGCAAATTCTGAGCCACTTCCAAACGTTGGCGAGCCGCGTGAGCTTCCACATTCAAATGTTGGCTCATTCCCTGCATTGCCTTGGCTGCTTTAGTTAAATCGAGCATAGGTTTTAAGTCTCAATATTAGAAAGCTTTCAAGCTGAGAAATTATCAAAACACTTTTCAATTTTTTGGTGCCGAAGCTTGGTTTTTGTCATACACGCGGTTTGATCAACTAAAATACTTCGTACCAGCCCGCAGAAATAGAAAAAAAAACCGGTTTTTGAGGTCAAGAGTACCTGGAATAGTCTAAAAAAAACACATTTTTTTTTGTCCAGATCCTTGCTTTTTTGAGGAATTTCTGTTATATTTATTTTATAATGGGATGGTGAAAAAAATATTATTTTTGCCACCATCCCATTATATTAAAATACCATGTCTACGCCTCAAAAGTCAACAAAAAAGATGTAAAATTTTGTGATTTTTTTGACTTTGAAAAGCGAAAAAAATCACACCTGTCAACAAATCTAACATCAACAGTCGATCGGCAGCCAATCGGCAAAATCTCCGGCAAACTGCGACAGAGAAAGCAATTGAACTGGTGGATTTTGAGCCACAGATTCCCGTTCTGGCAAAGTATTGTAACCCCAATCAGCCAAAAATAACCTCACCTGAGATAAATCCGGCTGCTGCTTCACCGACAGCAAGGTTTTTAACCTATCTTCCACAAACCAAATAGTCGAATCTTTGCCAGATGCAGCCAAAAATTCCCGCAAAATTTGGTGTTTAGGCTTGTTGTATTCCTTACCAAAAATTAACTCTGACGGCATTTGTACGCCTGCTAGCTGCAAAAGTTCCCGCACAAAACGGCCTTCCTTCGTAGTGACGATCGCCACTTTCACCGAACTCTCCTGCAAGGAGTACAAGCGATCCGCAACCCCTGGATAAAAGCGGTGCAAAGACAGCCACCCAGATAAATCCTCAGCAATCCAATTATCGCGCAATCCGTCTAACATAGCGCCGACAGACTGCGCTTTTAAATTATTTTCGGTCAATAAATACGGTACTATATTGGGCCACTCTAGCAAAATTTGCTCTGGGGAAATTCCTGTCAGCAGTGCGCGGATCAGCAGCGGCATTTCCCAACCAGTTTCGATGGCGGGCCGCACTCGGTAAAAACTCAAAGCTAAATCTGGATCGGGCACTGTTGCGACTGGTTTCCAGATTTGACAGTAGGTACGCCAAGCGGTTTGGAAATATTCGATTAGTCCGTCACAAATCACACCGTCAAAATCAAGAGCTAGAATGGTCGGAAAATTATTAGCCATCAATCGATTTTAGATTTTAGATTTTGGATTTTGGATTGAAGAATTGAAGAATGGAAGAAAGCGATATCACTGATGAATCCGGGGACTGGTTATCGGATACTATTTTTGGGTTGTACCAGGATAAAGACGGGGGCTTGTACCCTGGCTGCTTTCGGTCACTGCATTGAATAATTGAAGAATTGACTATGCAAACACTCAGCAATGATTGGTCAAGAGTCGTTATTAAAAAGACTGAACTAGCGGTTGAGCGGCAATCGATTCTAGTCCTTGGGACTGCAACAATTGCCTCCACTCGGTCGTCAGCCGCGAATCATCGGGTGCGAGGCGCCGCATTTCGGCGAGAGTCGCAAGAGTCTCGTACCAAATCCCATTTTTAGCATAAGCAATCACCTTAGCCATAGGGTCGGGATTTGCCAAATCTTTCTTGAGATTTGCCTGGGGTTCAATTCGCTGCATCCATCCTTTAACAATATAATCTCCAGAACGCTCCAGAGGATCGCAGGCTAGTGCAAACGACCACACATATCGCTTACCAACCTCAATATTTTTTGTCTGGTCTTTCTCAGAAAGGCTAACTCCAACAATTCCGGCTTTGTCATTTTTTAAAGTAGTTTCGTAAACTACTTCGGATTCATCTTCGTTTAGCAAAATAAACTCTACTTGAGCCGCCGGTTGAGAAACATATACAAAAAATGTTGGCGATTCTGTTAGCGTTAAGCCAATATTGCTTTCAGGTACTAAGGGAGTAATGAATAAACCATCGCGTAACTTACAGCCTCGATGCGTCCCCCCTTGTCGGTTGTCGGGGGCTGTTACATCGGGAGGTTTGAAATTAACATTCTGACTCAGCAGAATGGGTGCAGGCACAGCCTGCATCGGTGTCAGCAAACTGGGGAGAGTAACGGCGATCGCCAATACAGTCATCACCAGTGCAGTAAAATTTATAAAACGTTTCATTTTTCCACCAACTTGTAGAAATATTTATAGAGCACATCTCTAAATGTTAACCCGGAGTTTTAGCCCCGGGCGCGATCGAGTAAATGGGTCAATTTTCACATCGCCATCGGCAGATCGACCAAACTTCAAGAAATATCGAGATTTAAAGAGGCGCAACCAGTGGTTGAGTTGCAACTGATTCCAGTCCTTGGGACTGCAACAATTGCGTCCACTTGGCTGTCAGCTTCACATCCCCCGGTGTCTGGCGCCGCATTTGGGCTAAAGTAGCGAGAGTTTCGTACCAAATCCCATTTTGAGCATAAACATTGAGCCTAGTCATGGGGTCGGGATTTGCCAACTCGCTCTTGAGAGTTGCCTGCGGTTCAATTCGCTGCACGAACCCTTTAACAACTAAATCTGCAGCTCGGTCTTCGGGGTCGCAAACTAGCGAAAATGACCACACGTATCGCTTACCAACTTCAAGGGATTTGTTGTTGTCCACGGTAGCAGGAATGGTAACTCCAACAATCCCAGATTTGTCTAGTTTAAATGTTTTTTCGTAGACCACTTCCTCTTCCTTGTCGTTGAGCACAGTAAACTCTATTTTTGCCGAGGTTTGAGGAACATAGACAAAAATTGTGGGAGAATCTGTTAGGGTTAAACCGATATTAGTTGGAGGCACTAAAGGAGTAATAGATAAACCCGCTGGACAAAGCTTGTTGCCGCGATGTGTTCCTCCTTGTCGGTTGGCGGGGGCTGTTACGTCGGGAGGCTTGAAATTAACATTTTGACTCAGCAGAAGCGGCTGGGATTGTGCGCGCATTGGTGCCAGTGAACTGGGTAGGGTAGCTGCGATCGCAGATACGGCGACCGCAAGTGTAGCCCGATGTAGAAAACGTTTCATTTTGTTTTACCTTTCACTATAATTGCAAACACAGCCATTCGCTGATGGCGACAAATATTTTTGAGCTGCTAGTCGAGGGCGCAGATACACAATTTAAACCTTGACATATCATCAATAACATTAATTAATTCGAGCGGCAAGTGGATTCTCTGTCGGAAAAATCAGGTTGCCTAGGTCGCAAGTATCATTGAATACAGTTGCTCGCCACGTACTGTAAATGTTTGTAACAAAGTGGTCGGAGTTTCCGAGTGTTCTAAGATGGAGGAAGTCTCGAGCAGGCGGGAAATGTGAAACAACTGCTGTTCCAGAAACGAGTCAAACTTTTATGCTGGGATAATGAGTAAAATATCTAACAAAATTCGATCGGCAGTGGCTCAATTGACTCAAATGTATAAACCATCACTAGCATTGGCTAAGTCTGTATTAATTGCCAGCGCGGCAGTAACATTATCCTTGATGGGGGCCAGACAGCTAGGAATACTCGAACCAGTAGAATTAAGCGCTTACGACCAAATGGTGAGGTGGCGTCCCGATGAACCGCCAGACTCGCGTTTGCTAGTTGTGGGGATTACCGAAGCAGACATTCAGAAACTGAATCAGTGGCCAATATCCGATCGCAAAATAACTGAAATCTTACAAAAACTCGAAAAAATGCAGCCGGCAGTCATCGGTTTAGATGTACTGCGAGACGTACCTTTAGCAGACGGGCGCGAGGAATTAACTAAAGTTTTACAAACAAGCGATCGCATTATCGGGGTATGTTTAGTCACCGACGGGAGCCCGGACAATCCCGGTTCTCCACCTACGCCGGGGCTGCCACAAAACCGGGTGGGATTTGCAGATTTCGTAATCGATCCGGGCGGCATACTCCGCAGGGCTTTACTATTTATGAAACCACCGACAATAGAAGGCAAATCCTCAGTTCAAAAACATCTTTGCAATGACGATTCTCAAGTTTTAGCTTCCTTCAACCTCCAGATAGCACTCCGCTACCTGCAAGGGCAAAAAATTTATCCCAAACTGGCACCCGATCAATCTTTATGGCTGGGAAAAACCCAATTAAAACAACTAGCAAGCAATGACGGAGGATACACAAATGCCGATGTCAGGGGATATCAAATATTAATTAACTATCGTTCCAGGCGGCAAGTTGCCAACCAAGTCAGAATTACGGATGTTTTAGAAGGGAAAGTTGACCCGAATTTAGTTAAAGATAAAATAGTGCTCATCGGTTATACCACAGAAAGCGTTAAAGATTTCTTTTATACTCCTTACAGTGGGCGACTACAAAGTAAGCAATTCATGCCGGGGATCGTGGCACACGCACAAGTAGTCAGCCAAATTTTGAGTACAGTTTTAGACAACAGACCGCTGTTTTGGTTTTGGCCGGAATGGGCAGAAATCTTGTGGATTTCGGCATGGTCAATTGTGGGAGGAACCGTGGCATCGCGGATCGCTCACCCAGTTAAGTTGGCGGTGACATTCGGAGCAATGCTGTCCGGATGCTGCATGATCGGCTTTGGGATTTTTCTCTTAGGAGGGTGGGTGCCTGTGGCAGCGCCAGCCTTAGCATTAATCCTAACTGGCGGCAGCATTGTATCAGCAGACAGATTTAATAAAGCCGGATACGGGAAAGCAATTAGCGATCGAGTAAAACAAGTCTTCAAAATCGAAATAGACCAAGCCAAAAAAGAACAGCAAGTCGCAGAAATCACAGAATCGGATTTCTTTAAAGAATTGCAGCAAAAGAAAGATAAACTGAGGATTAGCAAACAAGAAACCTCTGAAAAAGCACCTTCCGAACCCCAAGAAATAACTGCAAGTACCCCAGAGCTTCCCAAGGTCGAAAGTCAGACAGAGGATTACTTAGCTCAGTTGCAGGAAAAAGCCAAACAGCAGAAGCAGCGCGCCGCCGTGACAGAATCGGAAAGCAGCTCAAAAACGGGTGCGATGGATGTCGGCGGCGGTGCTAGTTCAGCCGAAACCAAACCGGATGACGAGTTCAGCGATTTGCAAGCAAAAGCCAAACAGATGCGGCAGCGCAGGGGCGCACAAAAGAGCATAAAAGATGAAAAAATTGATAGTCTAACTGACAAGGAGGATTTGGGGGACAAGGAAGAATGACAGAGAACTTGACTGCATCAAGAATTGCATCATAATTGATTCTCCCCGTTTCTTACCCTCATACGCAGATCATGTCCAAAATCATCTCTGTCCACTCTTACCGGGGCGGAACTGGCAAATCGAACACGACAGCAAACCTGGCATCTATTATCGCTCGCGGCGGAAATCGGGTCGCCATTGTGGACACCGACATTCAATCGCCCGGAATTCACGTGCTGTTCGGTTTCAGCGAGAGCAACATGGATCGCTGCCTGAACGATTACCTGTGGGGCAGGTGTCCGATCGCGGATACGGCCTACAATGTGAGTTCGCTGCTCCCAAAATTAGCCAGTAACGGCAACCTCTACCTGATTCCTTCGAGCATTAAAGCAGGGGAGATAGCACGAGTTTTGCGGGAAGGCTACGATGTGGGACTGCTTACCGACGGCTTTCAAGAACTGATCGAGGTTTTGAACTTAGACTACCTATTTATAGACACGCACCCGGGGCTCAACGAAGAAACCCTCCTCAGCATCACCATTTCCGACATCCTGCTGCTGATTCTGCGTCCGGATCAGCAAGATTTTCAGGGAACGGCTGTCACGGTAGATGTGGCCCGCAAATTAGAAGTTCCCAAGATTTTGATGACGATCAATAAAGCCCCAGAATCCCTGGATTTCGAGGATTTGAAGCAGCAAGTAGAGAGTATTTACAACATCCCAGTGGCAGGGGTACTGCCCCACAGCGACCAGATGATGCTGCTCGCCAGCAAGGGGGTGTTTGTGCTGCACTTCCCTAACGACCCTCTAACTCATGTGGTGGAAGGGATTGCGAAACAGATTGTGGGATAATTGGTGGAGCGAATGCCGATCGCCCGCCCAGGAGTTTCGCTTTCGCTCTCCATTCCTGCGGAGCCATGTCCTCCTGCGTATCCCGAATATTTGGTTAAAGAGTCAAGAGAATGGCGACAAAATGAGATACAAATAGATTATGAGAATTTGTTAAAAAACTTTAGGAGGAGAACTCATGGATTTTGACTTCCGCATACTAATAGTATTGATGCCCGTATTGTTGGCGGGCGGCTGGGCTGCTTACAACATCGGCAGTATAGCTCTCAAACAAGTGCAGAAAATGTTGAACAAGCAAGCGTGAACTAAGCATTATCACCAGTAATTTCGCAGCCGGCTGTTTTTTGAGATACAAAAACAGCCGGCTGATTTGTGCATTGGCTCTGCTTAAGTGATGGCTGATTGTTGGCGGGCAATTTACGACTGCAGAGAGATGGGGCGAAAACAAAAGAAAAGTTACATTTAAAGATTAAGCAGAAACCGGGTACGCTCAAGCAAAATACTTTGTTGCAGCAAACGAGCCTGGGTAAAAAACCTAGCTGTGAAAGTAGGGCGATCGCGTAACTCCGGATTTTGATGTTTTGAGCTCTACTCAGGAGTGATGAGTAGAGTTGCATAAAAATATTTGGTAAGCACGTTATCGCACAAAATATGAGACAATCACAAAAGTATTTGCCCTGACAATCGCCATAAAAACTACGAAGTTTAACTGGTAGGGAAGATAGGTCAAATTGTCAATGTTAAATTCCTATATCTTTAGATAGATTATGCTTTTTCCCCGATCAAGCGGCATGCTACTCCACCCCACATCCTTTCCCAGTCGATTTGGCATTGGGGACTTGGGAATGGAAGCATATCGCTTTATTGACTTTTTAGTAGAGAGTGACCAGCAATACTGGCAGATATTGCCGCTGGGCCCGACAGGATACGGCAATTCTCCTTATTCATGCTATTCAGCGATGGCGGGAAATCCGCTGCTGATCAACCCAGAACTGCTGCGGAACGATCAATTGCTCGCAGATGAAGACTTCGCTAATTTGCCAGAATTTCCGCTCGATTATGTAGACTTCGAGCCGGCGATCGCCCTGAAAGTGTCTTTGCTTAAAAAAGCTTGCGAAAACTTCAAAGCCAAAGCATCGCCGGTGCAGCAAAGAGATTTCTCAGCTTTTTGCGAAAGCAAAGAGAGTTGGCTGGAAGATTATGCCTTCTTTATGGCACTAAAAGATCACTTTGGCGGTGTTAGCTGGAACAATTGGGAACCCGAAATTGCCCGTCGAGAACCCAAGTCCCTAGAAAAGTGGCGCAAGCAGCTAAATGCTGAGATTTATTACTACAAATACGTTCAGTTTGAGTTTTTTCGCCAGTGGACGGAGTTGAAACGCTATGCCAACCAGCGCAACATTCAAATTATTGGTGACATTCCGATTTATGTAGCTCACGACAGCGCGGATGTGTGGTCGAATCCCAACTTATTCTGCTTGGATGAAGCCAGCGGAGAACCAGCTTTAATGGCGGGAGTTCCCCCTGATTACTTCAGCAATACAGGTCAATTGTGGGGGAACCCAGTATACAATTGGGAGAAGTTGCAAGCAACTAATTTCGAGTGGTGGGTGCAGCGTTTTGAAGCGATTTTCTCTTATGTAGACGTGACTCGGATCGACCACTTTCGAGGATTTGACGCTTACTGGGCGGTGAAGCGCGGACAAGAAACTGCGATCGAGGGAGAGTGGATTAAAGCGCCGGGAACAGCGTTGTTGGATCTAATTAACGAGAAGTTTGGCAACTTGCCGATTATCGCTGAGGATTTAGGGGTAATTACTCCAGAAGTGGAAGCTTTGCGCGATCGATACGAGTTTCCAGGAATGAAGATTTTGCAGTTTGCTTTTGGCGCGGGCCCTGGCGATCCTTTTTTGCCTTTCAATTACGATCGCAACTCCGTAGTCTACACCGGCACCCACGACAACGACACGACTGTCGGCTGGTTCAATCAACTGCAAAACTACGAAAGAGATGAGGTTTTGCGTTATTTGGGCTGCATCGATCCCCAAGGAATTCACTGGTCTTTAATCCGCATGGGTTGGATTTCTGTTGCTAATATGGCAATTGTGCCGTTTCAAGATTTGTTGGGTTTGGGTACAGACGCGCGGATGAATTTTCCGGGGAAACCAGAGGGAAATTGGGGCTGGCGGTATCGGCCCGAAGCTGTGAATTGGGAAGTGCGCGATCGGCTCAAAAGCATGACTTACATTTCCGGCCGCGCTCCCAATAAAAATTGATCGTCGGTAAGGGGTAGTTGGTAATTGTTAATGGGTAATATCAAATCTGTTAGCATCGGAATTATTCCTATCTCTATACTTTATCTGCGTGAATCTGTGTCAATCCATTGTCATCTGCGGCCCGATAAATTCTCTTTTTTTTCCCGCAGATGAGGGCAGATTAACACAGATTCAGGCAGATGAATTCTATCAATTCCCCTTGCACCATCCATCCCTGATTGTTGACTGTTGACTGGATTTGACTCTTCCGATGCTACCGGAATTGATCTAATTGGTAATTGGTAATGAGTCCATCAAGACGGACATTCTAATTAAACTCTGTGGACTACCCGCTATTACCTATTACCGATTAACAATTACCAATTAACACTCAACCTTCATTCTTGGGCGGTGCTGAAGGCTTGAGTTCACTTGCTTTAAAAACAACTTCTTTGGCGACTCCAGGATCTCCGAGTTGTTCGGCTTGTCCGTTATTAACAGCAACCATTACCCCGCCGGCGTTACCTGCTACCACTACCAATTGCTTTTGAGCCCCCCAGGTGCGAACAGTCCCGGTCGGCAAAATTCCCTCAAACTCTGTTTTACCATCGACTTCAACCTGCATCCACGATTCTGCTTTAAAAGTGACGCTAACCATTACTGGTTTATTGCCGGATTTATTTAAATTTTGACCGGTTCTTACTGCTTCGACACGCTCGTAACTATCCGGTTTCAGATTTTGTGAGGCTCTTGATGCCTCAGCAGTTAAACGAGTTTGTTCCTGCTGCTGCCCAAGCGCTAGTTCTTCGGTTCCGGCACCGTTTTTTGCGGTAACAGAACCGCTCATCAACTGAGATAAGACATTGACCGAACAGATAATTAGAAATGTGTAAAAGAGGTAGAGGTGCATCGGCCGCAACTGAGGCCCATCTTGCCAGGATAGCTTGGTTCTCGATCGGGGCGCCGGTTCGATCGGGAAAAATTCGGCAAACTGATTTCCGTCCAAACCCATTGCTTCAGCGTAGCGCTTGATCAAACCCTGAGTGTAGACGGGTTCGGGAAGTTGGTCTAGTTGACCGTCCTCGATTGCTTGTAGCAGATTCCGCCGAATCATTGTTACCACGGCTACTTTGTCCAAACAAATCGACTGCTGTTCGCGGTACTGACGGAGTTTAGTTCCAATTTCCGCTAGCTTCTTCTGAGCTGTTTCTGGCTCTTGGGAGTGCAGTTTCTGCTTAGTGGTTTTGAAGAATAAAAACAATAAATTCTTTGTCATATGCTGTGCTCCGGGGAATTTACTGGCACGCTTATTGATGTTAGGTTGACTAGATTCCATAAATAAATAATTTCCGCATCTTCTAGGGGTCGGCAGCAGCCTGGTGGCAATATTGGCGAACCGGGCCGCTGCAATTGAATCGGGCCAATGGCTGTGCGGTGCAGGCGCACCACGGGATATCCCAAGAGATCGGCTGTTCGCCGAATCTGTCGGTTTCTGCCTTCTGATAGAATGACTTCTAACAGAGTTTGGTCTTGCGCGCGATCGATAACTTTAACTTTCGCGGGCAAAGTTTTTCTGCCGGACAAGATGATGCCCTGACGCCACGCTTCCAGTATGGGTTCCGGGGGATCGCCGCTCACCCAAACCTGATAAGTTTTGGCGATCAAGTGACGCGGATGGGTCAAACAAAATGTCAGCTTACCATCATTGGTGAGCAAGAGGGCGCCGGTGGAATCTGCATCTAAGCGTCCTACGGGGTGGATGCCTTGACCGGAGCGCAGTTGGGGTGGCAGCAAGTCGAGAACTTTCGATCGGGCCCTTGGATCGCTGCAAGTAGAAACTACGCCTGCCGGTTTGTTGAGCAACAGATAGACCTTTGCGGGTCGATCCGTTGGTTTCACCGGGACTCCATCGACTTGGATGAGATCGCGATCGGGATTCGCTTTTTCTCCTAAGCGAACAATATTGCCATTAACTCGGACTCGTCCAGCTACAATCATCTGTTCTGCAAGACGGCGAGAGGCAATGCCCCACTGGGCGAGGATTTTTTGCAGCCTTTCATCAGACATGACGGGAGTGTGGAAATCCCCAACGAGCCAGCGGTGGGGAGGAAACACGACACGGTTAATTGATTAACCGTACTAGCAATGCTCAATTCCTGGTTGGGAATAAATTATAATGCTGACCAATTATTACAGGACGCCCGGCAAGAGTGCAGATTGTCCTTGTGCCCGGTGCAGATTGTCCTGATGGCAGTACCCTGAATGCTGTGCAAAAACTACGACGAAAAGACTCGCGGCAGGCACAGGTTTGCACCGTTGGTTTGCGGCTGGTTTGAAAGGTGTGGGTCAGACCCGACCATAAACCAACACTACCATAAATCCCGTACTGCTGGTTAAATTTATACGCTTGATCGCGAATTTTTCATCGGGATCACACAACTCGTGAACTACCCAAAGATCCCAAGGGGGGAAAGGTGAGAATTTTTCTGCTTCTGGCGTTGCTGATGCCAGATTTCAGCTTGGTTTTGGAGTTAATCGGACTTGTATTCATCAACCCGGTTTCTAAGGAAAATCAGAGGTTGACAGTGGTAGAAATGTGCAGAAACCGGGTTTTTGAGGCCGGATGTGCAAGTTCTAGTTAAATTTCTGTGCTTGAATATTAAGGTTTATATTCTGAAATTGTTTATGAATGTCGATCGAAACTCTCTTCAATTTGACAATAGAGATAGCGCTGCAGGCTCTGGTGGGACTGTTAATTTCGGCGAGCAGCCGGGGAGCCCTTCGCCGAGTCAAGGCAGCCGGATAGCGAGCGCGGTGCTGTCTCCGGCGGTGCAGTTGTGGCTGCGATCGCAAGTTCAGCAGGTGGACGAGTTGAAGGTGAAAATTGAGGGGAGCGATCGACAAATCTTCAGCGGTGCGATCCCCAAAGTCACGGCTGCCGCTCGCGGTGCTGTGTATAAAGGACTACACCTAACTGAAGTTGCCATAGAGGGCTGTGGCATTCGCATCAACCTCGGTCAAGCTCTCAAAGGCCAACCCCTGCGCCTCCTGGAATCCGTTCCCGTGGCAGGCGTTTTGAGGCTCTGTCAGGCGGATTTGAATGCGTCACTGAAAGCGCCTTTGCTGGCTGATGCTTTGAGCGAATTTTTGCTGCCTATGCTGCCGCTGACAGATAGCGAAAAGTTGCTGAAGTTGCAAAATTCGCAGATTGCAATTGAGGCGGGTGTTTTGACGCTTTCGGCGGCAATTTTGCGCGCTGGCGGTACGCAAATTCCTTTTGTATTGCGGACTGGTTTGCGGATAGCCAGCGGTCGCGAATTGATGTTTGAAGCACCAGAAATCGAAATGGATGGAGAATTAAAGAGCAGTGATTTCAATGGTTTTAAAATTGATTTTGGGCCGGAAGTTGAGATAGAAGAATTGATTTTGAGTCCGGGGGAGATTGTTTGTCGGGGAGGAATTAGAGTGTTGCCTTAGTTAGTTGAATGTTGACTGTTGACTGTTGACTGTTGACTGTTGATTGTTGATTGTTGACTGTTGATTGTTGACTGTTGACTGTTGACTGTTGACTGTTGACTGTTGACTGTTGACTGTTGGCTTTAACGTGGTTCTTTGGTAGAGCCTGGGAATACTACCCAATGCCCAATGCCCAATGCCCAATTCCCAATTCCCAATTCCCAATGCCCAATTCCCAATTCCCAATGCCCAATTCCCAATTACCGATTAATTAAAAAAGAGTCGATCGCGGGCAACAGTAAAGTGACAAAATAGTAGACTAACGGTGCGGTAAAAACATAACTGTCGGTGCGATCGAGAATGCCGCCATGACCGGGGATCAACTGTCCCGAATCCTTAACGCCGGCGTCTCGCTTCATCATCGACTCAGTTAAATCTCCCAACAGGCTAGCAACCCCAATCAACAGACCAAAAGCAGCCCCAGTATACAGCCACCCCGGCCAGTGTAAATACCAAGAGCCAGCGACTGCAACGGCGATGCTGCCACAAACTCCAAATACGGCACCTTCAACGGTTTTTTTGGGGCTGATGTGGGATAGGCTAGTGCGGCCGAAGAATTTGCCTACAAAATAAGCCCCAATGTCAGCGGCCCAGATGCAGAAGAAAGCCAGCAGCAGCGAAGTCAATCCTAAAGATATGTGGCTGGAATTTGTCCAAGACGGGGACGGGTAAATGTTAACCGGCAAATTGCTTGCTACTGCTTGCGAAAGTTGGGTTGTGGCAAGATTGGCTGGGTCGAGGCCGACTCGCAGCCGTACCCAATAGCTGGGCAAATAACCGCCGTAGAACAATCCTAAAACTGAGGAGGCAATATCGGCGATCGTCGATAATTTAGGTTGGAATAACAGGTAGAAACAAATTAAGGTTCCCGCTAAGGGGAACATGGCATCTACGAGTTCCGGTGCTAGGGCGGCAGTAATTAATAGCCCTTGACTGACGGCTAAGGTAGTTTTGGCAGCGGGTGCAATGCCTTTAGCTCTGGCTAATTGAAAATATTCCAATTGGCCTAGGTAGACGATGACTCCAAAGCCGACGGTGAAGTACCATCCGCCCATAATAATCATTCCCAAAGCAAGGGCGATCGCAACTATTCCACTCAGGATACGAGACCAAGGCATAAAATGAATTTCTCTTGCAGACGGCGGTGGATCATTCGATTTTAGATTTTAGATTTTAGATTTTGGATTTGAGATTTTGGATTTTTCTAGATCACGAGTTGATCCCTTGCACAAATAACCCTTATCCCCCATCCGTTATCCAATATCTCAAGTCAGGCGGTCAATCCAGCTATGGTGGCCCCTATTCTTAAGTATGAAGGTTAAGTGAACTTAAAAAAGATTAAGAATTACATTTAGGAATGGGCATAGGGCATAGGGCATGGGGCATTGGGTATGTACTCCCAGGCTCTGCCGAGGAACCAGGTTAAAGTTAACTGTCAACTGTCAACTAACTTCTAATCCAGCTTTTCGCCGCTGAGAATAAATATGGGATTGACTGCGGCAAAGGTTTGACTGAGGCCGCGAGTCTCCAAGCGGTTGACGGCGGACTGGACTACCTCGATGTTGCGGACTTGCAACTCGGCGAACCCTTCGGAAAGGGCGTAAAGATTCTCTAAATTCGATGCTGTGGCGACAACTCTACCGTGGGGTTGCAAGTACCGCCAGACTTCTTGGAGAATGGCTTTAATGGGGCGACCTCCTTCGATGCAGACTCGGTGGGGGGGTTGGGGTAGGTTTTCCAGGCATTCCGGGGCACTGCCTTCTATGACTTCTACGTTGTCGAGATCGAATCGATCGCAATTTCTGCGAATCAAGCTTGCTACTTCTTCGTCCCTTTCGACGGCGATAATCCGACCTTTGGGACACAGCAAACCTGTTTCTACGGCGATCGTACCAGTACCTGCACCGATGTCCCACACGACTGAATCTGCTTGCAGCCGCAGGTGGGAGATTAACAGCAGTCGGACTTCTCGCTTACTCATGGGAATTCCCGGTAAACGTTCAAATAAGTCATCCGGGATGCCTGGAGTGACGTAGGGCCAAAGCATAGTTATATTTTTGATTTTTGATTTTTGATTTTTGATTGAAGCAAGACCGAAGTTGAAACCCGCGGAAGAAGTAGAAATTCTCCCAATTTCCCCCAAGCCTTAATATTTACTGTCGCACAACCTTGAGAGTTTGGAGGCCGGGATCGCTGCAACCTGTGATTTTTCCGCCGGCAGCCAGGATTTGTTGCAGGTAGTCAACGGCTTCTGGGGTAATGATTTCACCGGGCATCAGGACTGGTATTCCTGGGGGATAGGGACAGATGAGTTCGGCGCACAGGCGATCGACTGCTTTGTCTGCAGGTACTGTTTCCGCTGGAAAAAAGAAAGCCTCACGGGGGGAGAGGAGAGGGGGAGAGGGGGAGAGTGGGAGAGTGGGAGATTGGGCAAATCTTCCTTCTTCCTTCTTCCTTCTTCTTCCTTCTAAAATAGTAAAAGCTTTAACTAGATTGTCAATATCTGTTTCTGTATTGCCCAAGCTAATAATAAATGTTAGATGTTGAGGCATGGGAAGTTCTGCGGTGACTGCGAGTTCCGAGTGCAGAATTTCATCGGCGGCAAATCCTGTGATTCCTAAATCTGATACTTTTACTGTTAGCCTGGTGCGGTCTAATGCTGCAAAACCCGGTGTATTTAACGGTTCTAAAACTGATAAGCCGGGAATTTGACTGATGTGCGATCGCGCTTTTTCTGCTAGCTGTAAAGTTTGCGCCATTAATTCTTTGCCGTGGAGTGCGATTTGTTGGCGGGCTGCGTCTAGGGATGCTAATAGTATGTAACTCGGACTGGTAGATTGTACTAGCTGCAATGCTCTATTTAATTTTTGGATATCTATGCGATCGCCCTTGACGTGAAGCATCGATGCTTGTGTCATTGCACCGAGGGTTTTGTGGATTGATTGTACTGTTAAATCCGCGCCGGCTGATAGTGCCGGTTCTGGCAAGTTTGGATGAAAGTTAAAGTGCGCTCCGTGGGCTTCGTCTACTAATAACGGTATGTTGTATTGATGGGTAATTTGGGCGATCGCCCGCAAATCTCCGCAGACGCCGTGATAGGTTGGGTAAACTATCATTACTGCTTTCGCGTCGGGATGTTGTTCTAATGCTGCGGCTGTGGCTTCTGGGGTGATGCTGTTGGCAATATCCCAATCCGGGTTGTACTCTGGATTGACAAAGATTGGAATTGCACCCGATAAAATTAAACCAGAAATTGCCGATGAGTGGATATTTCGAGGTAGGATAATTTTATCGCCGGGGCCGCAAGTTGCTAAGATGGCGGCGATAATTCCGCAAGTCGAACCGTTAGCCAAAAACCGAGTTGATTGGGCTCCAAATGCTGCGGTGGCCAAGTCTTGAGCTTCGGCAATTGCACCTTCTGGGTTAAAGAGATTGTCTAATTCCGGCAATTCGGGCAAATCCGATCTAAATACTGCCGCACCGAATAAGTCAATTAGGGGTTGAGAGATTCCTTGTCCGCCTTTGTGTCCGGGGGCATAAAATGGGGCGTGCGGGTGATTTGTGCGATCGCGCAAGGCATCTAATAGAGGCGTTTGTTCTTGAGAGTTTGCTGGTGACACGCTTAATTTTGATTTGAATATTGGGAATTATAGCAACCGCCGAGGTTTCACTGGACGTTATTAATTGCTGAAACCATTGCTGGAAATTCCGCGATCGCATCGACGGCTGCCTTTTTCCTTGCAATCGCCCACAAGCAACACTGTCTCAATTTCAAACTTCTCTAAAATGACTTAACATCGACTGCTTAAGTATGATACCCAAACAGTTGAAAATTCTGGCTACTGCTTTACTTATGATTTGTCTAGGGGCAGTGGTATCAGTTAAAGCACAAAATTATACCACAGTCTGCAGCTATTTTTCAGCTTACTGTTGTGAGGAAGTTTTGGGCGATCGCGCACTACTGTCACAAACTACCAAGACGCTTTAACCGATTGACCCAAAAGCTATCAAAGTTAAGCTTTAATTCAAGGTAGATTATTGAGTCGCGATCCCCAAAACTCTACCCTAATTGGTTTTGCCAATTCATTGCATATTGTGCAATCAGCTCTGCCTGGTCAGTCCAATTAACGATTTGACGTGCTTTAATAAAGTCCACGTCGTTGCCAGAAATACAGTCATCCAGTTTCATACCCGTAAATGCACCCCATTTCATCCCATCAACTAGGATAAAGAGTGCGATATCAGGATGCATGACAAGATCCGGATCATTCACTAAATCTAGCCCTAACACATCTGAATATTTCCGGTAATTGTAATCATGGGTCAGTTGCACGTACCCCCGTCCGTAAAACGGATAATAGCGCAGAGTTTGGCGGTGGTTCTCCCCTTCAGGTTCACCCAAATAATACGATTCCTTTACGGGTTGGAAACTGTCTGCTGTTTCATGTTCAACGGTTGCGAGAATGTAAGCAATTTGAGCTTGAGACGTAATCCCTTGGCGATGAGCTTCTTTGATAATTGCCTCCACTGTGGCTTGCTTATAACCGCCTTGCCAATCTGGTAACATTCCAACACCTGGTTTTGCATCCAGTAAAGCTTTAGCGGTTGTTGCCCCTAACACATCTCCGCCATCAAGTTTACGGCTGGCTTTAAAACTTCTTAAGGCTTCTTGCGTTTGAGGGCCGTAAATCCCATCAACAACCTCTAAAAGATGATTAGCGCGTAAGATGGTTTGAATTTCTGCACAGAATAGTTGATCTTCAACTAACACTCCAGAGTCAATATCATCAAAAGGAATCGATTGCTTTTGGTCGATCGCGTCTTGGAGTTTCAGGCCGGATGGTTCGCTGGAAACAGCACGAGACTGTCCAGAAATTAACTGTGTTAGTTTAGTTTGGGTTACAAATCCCGCAATTCCATCAACCTGCAAGCCTTGTTCAGCCTGAAATTTTCGGATTGCGGCATCAGTTTCGGTGCCAAAGATATCATCTGTTGTAACTGAAATGCCAACGTTGGCTAAATCTTCTTGAAGTTTGCGGACTCGTTCTCCCTGCATTGGGGGTGCAACCAGTCGCAAATCACCTTGTTGGTCACTGCTGTAGGGGGCTGAATCAATTCCAGGGGAAAGGAAACTCACATGAAGGTGATCGTCATGTCCATCCCAAAATTCTACTCCTGTAATTTCTGGATCGTTGAATAGAATTATTTTAATACCCAAAATAGGATTATTGTAGAATAAATCTACCAATTCTTGAGTGCGATCGCGAGAGTATTCAGGAGCGCGCCAAGTAAGTCCAATTTCTGCATCAGTGTTAGCAACAAGAGAAATATCAACATCAAGTCCGTTGTCATGAGAGCTATGACCTGGTGTTGGCCCTTCTGCTGTACTGATATCTCCGATGCCAATGCGGGGTTTAGGATATTTTTTTACCCACTCATTACAGACATATTTAAGAGCCTGAATCACTTCTGGACGACCATAGCAATTGTCTCCGTAACATTCATAGCCATCTCCATTGGCAGGCAGATGCTCAAAAAAACCTCGTGTTCCCCAACTAAACTGCTCAATTTCTTCTGCGGTGAAACCAATATTTGCAGTGCAGTGGGTATGGTTATGCTGCAAGGTTTCAGAGCGTTTGCGATTGATTTCTAATACCATTGTTAATTTCCTTTTTAGAGTGTGTTTTTGTGTTGCAAGATCGCTTTTTAGGAAGGCGATCTTCGCCAATGCCAATGGCAAGATAACGGAATGCTTAACATAATGACTCCTTAGTAACAGCCGATCGCAACCACCATATCTCCGAAAACTAAGTTCAGCTTTGTCGATCGTGCAAATACCTGACCCATTTCACGAATCCTTGAGAATTGCTACAGTTCGATCGCCCAAAAAGCAGCGATTTTCCCAGCAGGCTGATAATTGCGATCGGCCAAAGTGCGAACAGGCTTACCCTCCGCAACATCCCAGAGTGCGATCGTCCGATCCCAGCTTCCAGAAGCCAGCATTTTACCGTCAGGGCTAAAGGCGACACTCTCAACCCAGTCCTGATGGCCGATCAAAGTTTGAATCCGTTTACCCGTCTCCATATCCCAGAGTCCGATGGTGTTGTCAAAACTCCCAGAAGCGAGAGTTTTGCCATCAGGACTGAAGGCGATACTCAAAACCCCTTGGTGATGACCCCTCAAGCTTGCAAAAATTTGACCTGCAGCCAAATCCCACAGTACGATTTTATTGTCAAAACTGCCAACAGCCAGAGTTTTACCATTAGGACTAAAAGCAATACTCAAAACACAATTCTTGCCATCTGTCAAAGCGCGAATCAGTTTACCCGTAGCCACATCCCAAAGTTTAATAGTTTTGTCGCTACTCCCAGAAGCCAGAGTTTTACCATCGGGACTAAAGGTAAAACTCTCAACCCAACTCTGATGGCCGGTCAAGGTGTGAATGAGTTTACCAGTAGCCACATCCCAGAGTTTGATAGTTTTGTCGCTACTCGCAGAAGCAAGGGTTTTACCATCAGGACTAAAAGCAATCCTCAAAACCCAATTTTTATGACCCGTTAACCTGTCAATAGATTTACCAGTAGCCACGTCCCAGAGTTCGATCGTGTTGTCGAAACTTGCAGAAGCGAGGGTTTTGCCATCAGAACTAAAAGCAATACTCAAAGCTCCTTTCTGAGCGCCTCTGAAAGTTTTAATAACTGTGCCGGTAGCCACATCCCAAAATTTGATACTTTTGTCGAAAGTCCCCGCAGCGAGGGTTTTACCATCGGGGCTAAAAGCGACACTCCAAACAGAACGCTGTTGCTCTGCCGAGGGATCGATCTGCTGGATCTGTGCCACATCCTGAACTTGAATAATTCTGTAAGACCCCAATCTTGTTTTTTGATTAAAAAGTAAATTTGCATCAATACTACGCATCTTAATTGTCGCTTTTTCTACCGATCGCCACTGCCAGCCTGTCAAGCAATACGCTAATATCAATGCTAAACTAGAAAAAACAGTCAACTTTATGAAAAGATTGTGGGATTTTTGTTTGCGAAATATCGCCTTAAACTCCATAGCTGATTTCCTCCCTTAACCCTGAATAAGATTTAGATGCTTCTACTTTGACCATCTAATAGCCGCGATTTATGCGATCGCACAAATCGCGGTCTTCTTTACTAAAATTGACATTAGGATTATTGAAATAATCGCGCATCCAAAAGCAACCCTGTTTTAATAAAACATCGAGTTTTAATCCTTCCAAATTCCACAAAATTATCGTCTGATCATCGCCCCCCGAAGCCAAAGTTTTACCATCAGGGCTGAAACTAAGACTGCGGATCGCCGCACCATGCCCTGGGAGAGTAGCGATCCAAGTGCCATCGGGTTTCCAAAAATTGACGGTTTTATCATCGCCGGTGGAAGCCAAAATGTTACCATCCGGGCTAAAACTAATGCTATTTCCTGCTACTTTATGCCCCGTCCAGCTTTTGAGTAAAGTGCCATTTGTGTTCCAAACTTTAAGCGTCCCATCAGCACTAACCGAGGCAATAGTCTCACTATTTGGGCTAAAACTAACGCCATAAACCTGAGCTTCATGCTTCAGAGAATTGAGCAAGGTTCCATCCATTTTCCACAGTTCGATCGTCTTATCAAGGCTGGCTGAAGCAAGCGTTTTACTGTCAGGACTAAAACTCAGGCTAGTAACTAAACGGCTATGTAGAGTATTAAGCAACGTACCATCTGGCTTCCAAAGATTAACTGTGCCATCATAACTTCCAGAGGCAATTGTTTGACCATCGGGGCTAAAAACAACGCTGGCAACTGGAGCTTGATGACCAGAAAAAGTATTCAGCAACGTGCCATCTTGTTTCCAAAGTTTCACTTTCGTATCTAAACTTGCAGAGGCAATCATTTGACCGTCGGGGCTAAAATTGACGCTATTAACCGGCCCTTGATGCCCATAAAGCGTTTTAAATAAAGAGCCATCTCGTTTCAAAACTTGAGCCAATCTGTTAGCATTTGCCGAAGCCAATGTGTCACCTTTGGGGCTAAAAGTTACACCCAAAACAATATCCGACGGTTCCGTCAAAGTTTGGCGTAAGCTATTATTTAACTTCAAAAGTTCAATGCTATGATCGAGGCCAGCAAAGGCAAGAATTTGACCGTCCGGGCTAAAAGAAGGGCTCCGTCCAGTTAAAGTGTTCAGCAAAGTACCATCGCGTTTCCAAACTTTAACAATATTGTCAGCACTGGATGAGACAAGTAACTGATTATCGGGGCTAAAACTAACCTTAAAAATATGAGTATTATGCTCAATAGTTTTAACTAAAGTGCCATCAAGTTTCCAAATTTTTACCGTTTTGTCGCGACTTGATGAAGCAATCACCTCACCATTCGGGCTAAAAGTAACACTCATAACCTGCTCTTTATGACCCGAAAAACTTTTCACTAAACTGCCATTGATCTCCCAAAGTTTAACCGTTCCATCCGCACTCCCAGAAGCAATTATCTGTCCGTCTCGACTAAAACTAACGCTACTAACCGGCCCTTGATGCTGAATACTTTTCAACAAAGTGCCATCGCGTTTCCAAAGTTTAATTGTTCCATCAGCCCCCGCCGAAGCAAACATCTGACCATCCCGGCTAAAATTAACATTAATAACCTCGCCTTTATGCTGAGAAAGAGTATTAATTAAAGTGCCATCGGATTTCCAAATTTTAATCCTCTTGTCCGCACTAGCAGAGACAAAAATTTCTCCATCCGGGCTAAAACTAATGCTATAAACTTCGTTGGTATGTCCTGAAAGAGTATTTATCAAGCTACCATTTGTTTTCCAAAGTTTAATTGTATTGTCTGCACTAGCTGAGGCAATCGTTTGGCCGTCAGGACTAAAACTGATGTTATAAATAATCGCTTGATGACCTTTCAAACGATTGTATTCTCTAATGCGATAAAGAACAGATTGCAGGGCTGATAAAACTTGATTCTTTGTATTTTCATCTACCAAAATTGCCTGTTTCATTATTTTTCTGGCTTTTAAAGCTTCTATTAAAGCATCTAATTCTCGCTCTGAGGTAAAAAGTTGTTCAGCCGATAGCGCTAAGGTTCTGCTTTGGGCTTGTAAATTTTGATTCCATTGATAAAAGAGAAATCCTAATGTCACAGCGAAGGCTGTAGCAATCAGGCTAATTTTGCGGCGGAGGTTGTTGCGCCGGCGCCGGAGGCTGCGCTGTAAAAATTCTGCCTCTACTTCGTTAAACCAATTTTCATCGTATTTGAGATGTTCGTCTAATACTTTCAGATAAGGGTTGGTATCCCAGAGAAATTCTTCTTGTTTTTCTTGGCTGCGTTTTTGGAGGCTGGGTTGGCGCTTCCAGACTTTAATTAAAGTTGCATTAATCTGGTCAAAAACGTTTTGACAAGAGAGGAGTGTGCTGTCTATCAACTTAACAATGGGTTCTATTTTTTCTTGAAAATTCCCTGGTTTTTCTTTGCTTTTCCACTCTATAGCTGCTGGGGTGAGCCGCCGTTGCAAAATTAAATTTTCTTGATTTTCTCGTTCCCAAACTATTAGTTTTTGCCATCCTCGCATCAAGACATCGTGGGCGGGTTCAACATAGCCTTTGCCTTCTGTATCTCGCCCTTTTACTAATAGACGTGCGGCACAAAATTGCTCGATGGCTGTTTGGACTCGTTGATTTTCCGGTTCGGGATAAATTAATTCTTCATCTAATACCCGCCGGCGAGCTAATTCACCACCGCCTACAGCTACCATTCGCAGCATGATGTGGCGGATGGTTTTTGCATAAGCACGATCGCTTTTAAGTAATTCGTCATATTCCGCATCTGCTCTTTGGGTGAGACTGCGTGTAACTCCGCCCAATTCTTCATAGTCTTCTTGAGTAATTGCCCGATTATTTCTTTTCCCTTCTCTGACGTTTTTAATATAGTTAAAATAAAGTTCGCTCAGAGTGAAAGAAAGTAAAGGTAGTGCTCCGGGCATTTGTGCGACTTCATCAATTAATTGCTCTACCAATGTGGTCGGTTCAAAATACATTACCTTAGCAGCAGCAGGATCGACAATCGCTTGGCGTAATTCTTCCCGTGTCATGGCGGGAACAACAAATCGTGATTTTTTCCAATAGGGCTTTAATGCTGTATCTCTAAATTGAGGTTCAAAATCTGAACGTAAAGTTATGATGATTCGCAACCAATCAGGGAGAGTTTCTAAGGATTTTTCTAACCACTTTAAAAAAAAATCTTGTTCTTGGCTATCTTGGCTGAGAGTCACTAATTCTTCAAATTGGTCAATGACTAACAGCAATTTTGTGTGAGGATTAAAGTTTTTCCATGCACTGAGTTTGTATAACAAGCTTTGCAAAGTTTTTCCTGCTTCCAAACTGGGAGAGCTAGTGCTAGTTTCTGGTAAGTCTTTGTCAGAAACAAACTCGTTAGAGATAAGTAATTCTGGTAAATTTTCGTTTTCTAGGACAGAGTTTAAAGCACTGAAAGGAGACTCACCCGGACGAATAGGAGAGAGGATGCGCCAGTTGGGTTGACTTTTTTTCAATTGGGGAAGTAATCCAGCTTTGACTAAGCTAGATTTCCCTGAACCTGATGCGCCTAGAACCACAGTTAAGGGATGTTCTGTGACGAATTCAACTAATTTTTCAGTTAAAGCTTGTCGGCCAAAGAATTTGTCGCTATCTGCTTCTTCAAATGATTGTAATCCTTTGTAGGGATTGGTGTTTTCATTGAGTTTGGGAGCGGGCGGCAATTGATTAATATCAAAACCAGGAAGAATAAAAATATATTCGCCCTTATCATGGTGTTTTAACTGTGCAAAACCAGGGGTTTGTTTAGCTGCTATTTTGCCGAATTCTGATTGTAAATAGGCATAGAGTTCGGTTGCGGTAATCACGCCATCTTTGGTAAGGTCTGCTTCTCCCTCAAGCGCCTTGAGTAAAAGTTCTGCAAAGGGAGAGTGATTGGAACTTTCGCTTCGCTGTCCAAACCGATACAGGGAGTCGGCGGCTTTTTCATCATGCGCTGCTGAGGTAATGACTTGCTGGGCGCAGCCGGATGTGTAGCGAGCGTACCGTTCGCGATATACTTTTTGCGATCGCACCGCCTCCCGATGAACTGCCGCCCAGCGAAAAGTGCCAGCAAAGCAGCAATCCAGGATAATTAACGAATGGCGGCATGGCAGTTGGATTAAGCTATCGTGTAATCGCTGCATCGACAGCCAAGTGTCGCTATCATCTCGTTCGCCATCTTGAGGAATCAAAAAGCCAGCCGGGCCTTCTGCATTATCCAGTCCGTCTAAGGCGATGCCATGTCCGGCAAAGTAGAACAAAATGCGATCGTCCGCTGCAACTTGCACTTTATTGCCATCCGGAAAAACCAGTATTTTCTCGGCAAAGCCTGCCAAGAGATCGCTGATATTAGACAGAGTGGCATCTGTATCTAACAGTAACAAAACTTGGTATTGATACTTTTCCTCGATCAGATTGGCAAGTTGTTGAGCATCATTGGCTGCTGTTTGCAAGGGGGGAATGTTATTAACATAGCGATCGATACCAATCACCACTGCCAGACTGCGTTTAATCTCCGACATTCTTTAATTCCCCCGACTAATTTATTTCAAATTTCAGTTTAATGCTGGCAAAATTGTCAACCCAAAACTAATTGCTAGTTTTTTTAAACTGATAGAGTGCCTGTTCCTTTGACTGACTCGTTGATTTTTGATTTACTGGTTGTGGCACGGGAGAACGAGGCCAGAAACCAATTAAGCCAATAGCGGCTGCGATTAAAAACGCAGCTAGCCCAATTCCTAAACCTGTTATCCTGGAATTATTTTCTGTTTGAACGTTTCGCGTATCCGAGCCAACTGGATGTGAATTGGTGAGACTGTTAGAGGCTGGAGAAGAACTTTCTACGGGAGTTTTGGCAAGCAGTTCTGCAACAGGTAAAGGGCTGACTGTATTTTTAACCACAGGCTGAGAATTCATACTCTCTGGCTCATCCTCTACTCTTGTCGCCACCAAAGGCTTTACTAATAACTGGCTATTGCCATTTGGACTTGGGAAAAGAGCCGCTGCCAGAGCATCTAACCCAGCCTGATGTGTAAAGTAGCTAAGATGGTCGCACGCAGTATCCGGTAATAGGATTTTGGGCCTAGGAGAGCGGTTAGCACTGACATTTTTTATGCTCGTTAAAGCAACGGCAATATCATTAGGTTGACTGAAAAATGCCAATTCTACAACTCTGTCTTTAGTTTGACCAAAAAGGTTGGTCAATAACCGCTGTAAGGGATTTGATTCCTTGTCGGGTTGAAATTCTAGAGCTTTTGCAACAATTGAGCGATCGCCAGCAATAATTGTATAGGGAACCCCTGGGTCGGGATTTTCGGCAAGTTTTTTCAGAAAAGGAGAATCCGGTCGCATTTGCTCTAGCGAGTAATCGTTTGCTTCTAAAAACTCCAGTAATTGAGCAACAATTTTGGTCGGCCAAATAATTCTCGAAAGTTGATTCAGCCCTATCCCAAGCGCTGTGAAAACCCAGTCCTGTACTGTAGGCCAAGGAGAACCCCCATTAGGTGTCCCTAACATCACCAAGTGCTGTACGATCTGATTCCCGCCTTCTCGCTCGATAAACCACCGAGAAACCAAACCCCCCATCGAATGAGCCACAATATGCAACTGCTTGCCGTGATTTGCTCCCAAACCAACTGCTTGCAATTTTTGCCCTAATAGGCGGCTATTTTCCTCAATAGTGGTTTGGATATTCTCGTAATCAAACGTCAAAACTAAGTCATAAAGTTCTGCAATCTGTCGCTGTTGTCCGTCCACTTCTACTACCGTCTGTCTGACACTAGGAACCATACTTTGCGTGTCCCCTATAATCCCGTGAATGTAGAGAAGGATGCGCTGGGCTTTTGCAACTCTAGCTTTAACTTGCTCTTGATTTTTTTCGTAGCTGACATCACCTTTTTCGCTGACCTCTGCTACAGCTAAAATAGGATATTCATAAGGTCTTCCCAATTTTTGATGGGCGACTTTTTCAAAGAAAATTCGGATTGACCCGTGAAGGCTGCGACTGCTAACTGTTGGTTTGGGTAAGCGTTCCAGCGTAATCTCTGTTTTGCCATCTTCAGTTCTCGCCCCTCTTCCTAATGGCAAGAAAAATTCCCCATCATAAGCAAAAGGTAAGATATGCTCATTTTCCGCTAATTCTTGATTGACCAACAAGTTGAGAGGGGTTGTTGGTGTCACCGCTTCATAATCTTCTACATCGCTTAACTCCAAAGCACTTAACCCTGGATCAGTGCCTCGGCTGGTTGTAAATTGGAAAGATTCACTCACGCGATTTTGTTGCCGCAAAATCGCAGGTAAAATCAAATTCCCTAAATCTCGACTCGCTTGCGGTACAGTGGTGAGATTCACTTTCGCTTTTAAAGTTGGATGAGCCTGAACTTCGACGGCACCCTGTTGTAAGGCAGTGCTGCGATTAGCGTTAATGGGTTGAGCATCTTGAGGTCGGACAATTGTAATTGTGACTTCCTTCGTCATCCAATCATCATAATTTCCCTTGGCTCTCACGGCTTCGCGAGTATTAACTTGTGCCATCAAGCTATTTAGAGTTCCCTCAGTTTCTCCAAGAGAACGAGTCAGTTTAGGCGGCGCTAGTCCATCTTGTTTTAGCAAGCTAGCATCAAATTCTGTGCTACACACAATTAGCTTGAGAATATCCTTATACTCAGTGATTCCTTGTTCAAAATATTCGTCAGGTACTTGAAAGACAATATCATCAAAGCTGGTAATACTAGAGGGATTTTCTGAAGTTTTTGGTGGGAGCAAGATACTGCTATCTCGGTCAAAAAATGGAGTATCTACAGAAAAACTTTCGGAAAGAACGATTACATTACAGTACAACTTCTTGTCACTTTTATTTATCAGTTTTATTTGGATATTTGGCGCTTGCCACTCGCCATTGTCATAGTCGTAATCGACACGCATCTCAGATGACGAGATGTTTCCGTCTCTATCCCCTGGCGAAGATTCTTGCTGACCGCAAAGCAGAATTATTTCCATTTCCACCTCGTCGGTTTTAATGCGGCTAGTCGCCGGAGTGGAGAGTTGTAAAATGTTATTCCAACGGGCAATATGTTCTAAACGATAAATTACCTGTAAAGCAATTTCATCTGTGTATCCCGACTGATTTGGTTCTTCGGGAATCGGAGCAACTAAAGGCCGGTTATTATCAGGCTGTAAAATCCAATACTGACCGTGACTGACTAACAGATGGTAATCTGCATCTTTAGCTTCATTTACCTGCTGCACATACAAAGAAGGTTTGTTGCCAATTGCTGCTTTTGACAGTGCTTCTTGCAGATTTTTGATGCCTTGGACTTCACTTTCATCGCCCTTAATGTAAATTTTCAACGCTGGCAACGGCAAACTTGTCACTACTGCCCAATAGCTCTCAGTTTCTGATAAGCTGTCTTGACCGTTAATAATTTCTACTTGGCTGCGTTGTGGCAATACCTGAGTTACTCGTGCTTCGCCTAAAGCTTCTGAAAGTTGGCGCAATTTTTCGGGACTGCTGCCATAGGGAAAAAATGCTAGTCGCGTATCTCCCCCATTAAAGGGTTTAGGAATTCCGTGAATAGACCCTCCATCAATTACCCAATTCCGAAGGTTTTGACTGTGAGTTAAGGTGAAGTAGTGAGGCCGTTCTTTAATAGCACCGCCCAAGAAAGGTTGGTCTAAATCGTCCCTGTCGGTTGCTTCTACTTGAGGCGACTGTTCTTTGACTTTGCCAGTCACGAGAGCATTCATATTTCTCGCTAAATCTCGATAGGTTATGCTACCATTTGTTCGCTGTAGTGTTTGCAGCAAAAAGTAAGAGAAAGCTCCTCTATTTTCTCCATCCTCAGTTTTGTATTCTTTCGCGAGTTCGTAGTCTCTACAGGCAGAGAACAAAATGTGCTTTCCCTTGGGTAAAATCACACCTGTTGTCTTTTTTTCTGATTGTTTAGCAGTGCTTAATATTTCATGAATTGCAGGTGCGTCTTCGGCAAAAATAAACGTGCTTAACGGTCGCTCCCGCGAGTCTACTAAAGCGCGGCGCACTGTTGTTTCGGCGGGTAAGTCTCTGGTTCCCGAACCGGAGTGGCAGCAGTCAAGAATGACAACAATGCGGGGTTCTTTTAGGGCTATTTTGGATATGAGGTAGGCTAGTTCTTTATCAGCTAAGTCCCGACCATTTTCTGCACGACTGTCATAGCACACTAAAGTTTCATCTAAGCGGTCTGCCTCTAATTCCCAAAATTCCTCTGGTGATTTCTCTTGAGCGCCATGACCGGAATAGTAAAATAAGACCACATCTTCGCTGTCAGCGTTGCACAAATGCTGCTGGAAACCGCTGATAATTGCCTGACGAGTGGCATCTTGATTGAGCAGTATCCAAGGTTGGTCTGTAGGCTCTATCAGTTTCCATTCGCTATCTTGAGTAATTCGCTCTCCCAGATAAGCTTCTATAGCTTTAATATCGTTAACACAACCTTTTAAGGGAGGGACGAGAGGATTAGATGCGGGAGAATAGTTGTCAATACCAACTAACAGCGCGTAAATGTTTTTAGCCATAACTGTCTTGTTTAATTAAAGTGTTTAAATTGGTTTTAATCGTTAATAGCTAATATTTTATAGCTATTAACGATTCTAGGAAATGGAGAAATGACACCAACTCTCACGAGGGGGAAATAAAATGTACCCAAAAGCTTCCATCGGGGATGCAGGTATCTTTAATCATTCCGTAGGAGTAATGCAAGAACTTACCCTTTTCATCGTTTCCATCTGGCTCATTGCGATCGTAGTCATCGGCGAACCATTCCCCATAAGGATCGTGAACGATGAAGCCGTCACTGTCATATCCAACCAATACAACGATGTGACCTTCTGGATAAGTAAAATAGCCATGTACAACGGCTGGATTTCCACTAGATAGCCAATCTTTAACTTGTTCAATGGTAGCCGTTTCACTGTAGTTATCTTTCGCTCCATAGTCGCGAACAATTTGAGCAAGATCATAACCACTGTGCCGACTTAATCCTTGATCTAAGGCATAGTTGTAAAGCTCATCCTCAAACTGGCCCTCACTGTGCCGACGATGAATCTTTAGATACTCCAAACACATCGCTATTGAAGTAACATTGCAGGAACCATCAGGGTTGATTTCATTATCTCTCTGAGATTTGTAAGGAACCGGCAATTTAATTTCGTCGCGTTTTGGATAAATTCTGGTAGTGCCTTCAAAAACTTCGGCGTGTTCTCCAAAAATATATCCAGTCCAAGTATTCTCAACTGGAGTATCAGCTAAGGTAATTTTTAAATAACCGCGCTCAACTTCAAATGAGGCAACTCTGAGGGTGACGCCGGCTTTAAGATTGTGTTTTTCTGCCGGCAACAAAGCATCGGATTGCAACGGTTTATTTTTAAGGAGAGTATCTTGGATAATTTTAACCTGAATTGAGGGAATCCCTTCCGCTCCTCGCGTTGCTACTTTATCAACTTCGAGGAGTTCGGTAGCTGTTCGTTTTCCCAAAAATCCTGGTTCATAGCAGCGATTTAGTTTTTGGAAGCGTTTTAAAACTGCAATAGAAACAGGGCCAAAGATATCTTCTACTGTGGGGGAGAGTAGCCCTTGATCGATCAGAATCTCTTGGATTTCCAAGCTTAACTCTCGATCGGCTACTATTTTGCTGACATCGTATTTGATATTTGTCTCGACAAAATCTTGGAGATGCATCCTTTATGCCTCGGTTTTCATTGTTGCATAGACCGAAACAGATTTGGATTGGGAGAAACTTTTTGCTTAATCCTAAAAATCTGTGACAGCGTAGGTTCAATAGTAGGAGAATCATCCCCAAAAATTTCCTAGCTTTTAGTTGAGTCTTAAATTAGCCAAAAGGCCAGCTCGCAACTGGCCGTAAGTACGGGACATAACCTGTACTTTTGGCTAGGTGTCGTGCCAAACTACAGGCTAGCAAGGCTTTTCGGAGGGCGATCGATTTTAGATTTTAGATTAAAGAATTGCTCCCACGGTCAGGCTCCGGGGGCTTGTGATGAGGATGGAGAGCTTTTTTCAAGGGTCTACGGCCTGTACCGGGGGGCTGTGACCAAATTGCTTTCGGTCAGCATTAAAAAATAAAATACAGATAAATCCGGTTGCTGTCATCTACTCCAAAAAGCTGATTTAAAATGGTGCCAAATATCAAATTAATAAATTTTCACTATTTAGATAGATGTCGTATTTTTAGTTTTTTATCTAGCATGATTGTATCGAGTTATTAATAGAATTGCCGTGATTTTTCCCAACCCTAGTCCGTTTCCAGGCCCGCAGATTCCCACTACCGAACCGGGGCTGCCGACTATACCCGCATCGCCACCGGTGCCTGGCCCCGTACCCGAACCGATTCCCGGGCCAGTACCCGAACCGGTACCTGCGCCAATTCCGCAGCCAATTCCCGAACCGGTGCCGGAAACTGTACCCTCGCCGATTCCTCAGACTGTGCCGGGGCCGATTCCTCAGACAATCCCTGAACCTGTTTAAATTATGTAGGACTTACGCACATATTCCCGGTTTTGGCGAGAAATCTGGGGTTTGGCTAGGAGATATTCGCACAGAAACTGGGTTTCTCACGCCGCGTCCGTAAGTCCTGTCCGATATATTGCTGATACTTATGATATTTTGATACAGTGATATGTTTCTAAATAGCTATGCTTACTGCCGGAATTGTCGGATTGCCTAATGTTGGCAAATCTACTTTGTTTAATGCTCTGGTTGCTAATGCCAAGGCGACTGCTGCTAATTTTCCTTTCTGTACGATCGAGCCAAATACGGGTATCGTGGCAGTGCCAGACGAACGGTTGAAGGTGCTGAGCAATATTTCCAATTCCGCCCAAACTGTGCCGACGCGGATGGAATTTGTGGATATTGCGGGTTTGGTGAAGGGGGCGAGTCAGGGGGAAGGACTGGGAAATCAGTTTTTGTCTCACATTCGGGCCGTAGATGCGATCGTCCATGTTGTCCGCTGTTTTGACAATGATGATATTATTCACGTTGCGGGTTCTGTCGATCCCCAGCGAGATATTGACATTATCAATCTCGAATTAATTCTAGCAGATTTAGCTCAAATTGAACGCCGGCTCGATCGCACTCGCAAGCTGGCCCGCAACAATAAGGAAGCTCAGGCAGAAGTGGACGTGCTCGAAAAATTGGTCGCTGTTTTGAATGCGGGGAAACCGGCGCGGCAGTACAATTTCACAGATGAAGAAGCTGAATTAGTTAAAGGTTTGGAATTACTGACCAACAAACCAATTATCTATGCTGCTAACGTATCTGATGACGATTTAGCAACGGGAAATAGCTATGTCGAACAAGTGCGGGAAGTAGCAGCTAAAGAAAACGCTAAGGTTGTCATAGTTTCGGCACAAGTTGAGTCAGAATTGGTGGAGTTATCCGAGGAAGAACGAACGGATTTCCTAGAATCTCTGGGGGTAAAAGAAGGTGGCTTGAAATCTCTGATTCGAGCTACTTACGAATTATTGGGTTTGCGGACTTATTTTACTAGCGGCCCGAAAGAAACTCGCGCTTGGACGATTATCGCGGGAATGTTAGCACCGCAAGCTGCGGGGGTGATTCACTCGGACTTTGAGCGGGGTTTCATCCGGGCCGAAACTGTAGCTTATGAAGATTTGGTTGCTACGGGCGCGATGAATGCAGCTAAGGAAAAAGGCTTAGTTCGCAGTGAAGGAAAAGAGTATATTGTACAAGAGGGGGATGTGCTGTTGTTCCGATTTAATGTTTAGCTTTTTTAAGGAGATGAACAGATGGATATCGTTTCGCTGGCAATTGCTTGGCTGGTAACTTCGGTGAGCTTTTTTATTATTTCCAAGTTGCCCATCGGGGTGGACATTGACACTTTTGGAAAAGCGATGATTTCGGCGGCGGTTTTTGGATTGCTGAATGCTTTGGTGCGGCCGCTTTTTGTGGTTTTGGGTTTTCCATTGGTGTTGGTAACTTTTGGTTTGTGGATAATTGTTATTAACGCGATTATCTTTGGATTAGCGGCTTGGCTAGTCGAAGGATTTCGCTTGCGGTGGGGAATTTGGAGTGCTTTGCTGGGTGCTATAGCCCTCGGTTTTATCAACTCTTTGCTCTATGAGCTGTTGCGGACTCTGCCTAGTGTAAGGTAGCTCCGGGTAATGCGGGGGGCGGAAGGAAGGGGCGGGTTTATTCATCCTGTTAGTTATCGCCAATATTTCAGGTGAAACCCGCCCCGACGGCAAATATTTTAGGTTTAATTTCCCCATATCAGGTATTTATTTTTTGGTACAGGTTGAGTTATTAGCCTTCGCAGTAGTCGATAAATTTGTCTGGAACTAGGCGCAATTCGCCCGATCGAAAGCGCTCGATGGGCATCCAAAATGCAGTATGTTCCCCATCTCCGTCTGCAAAATCCAGACTCTCCAATTCATAAAATTTGGCATCGACAAAATCGCACTGGTATAGTTGTATTAATTCATGTCCGGCTTGGCCATTATAAACAAAGAAGTTTTCCAAACAAGCCAAATATTTGATGTTTGTCAACTCGGCTTGAATTTCTTCTTGAAACTCTCTTCGCAAAGCGTCGATGCTGTGTTCTCCGAATTCTATGCCACCGCCCAGAGCTCGGTAAAATGTGTCTTGTTTGACCGGATCTTGGCATTCTGACACGAAAATGCGATCGCCCGATCGAATTAATCCTAAAACAATTACGCGAACTTTACCTTTTTCCATAATTAGTCATCAGTCATTAGTCATCATCATTAACTGGTTCCTAGGGTCTGCCTAGGAATCAATGTCCAGAGGCTCTGCCTCGCTTTCGGAGCAGCAAAATAGGAGGCAGAGCCTCCAGATATGTGTTACCAGGCAGAGCCTAGTAACGAGTAGAATCCGGCCCTAATGAGTAATCACTAATGACTAATTATCAGCAGCAAAAGACTCTCGACGGCGACTGTTGTCAACGGGCCAGTCTGTATTTTCCCCGCCAATAATGAGTTTTTCAATCGTTACGAATTCTTTGCTGAGTTGCTGGAAAACATTAATCAAAACATCCAGGCCAATTGCATCGCTAGTACCCAAATCAAACCAGCAGCGAGCCCAAGAACCTTGATACTCCATTTCTCCCATATTGTGCATCAAAGCCATCATACTTTGGTCGGCTAGATTAACATCGTAATTCATATCACTGATGTCTAAGCCTTCATCTTGAACTTGCAAATTTTCCGCATTAAATCCTCCCAGTTTTCCCAAGAAAAACCAAGAGTCAAACACTTCTTCAACATACTGTTTTTCACCGTTTGAAGGCACGTTGCTGAACTTCAGCCAAATCCAGAGGTCAAAGGGGTTAAACTCGCGAAACTCTACTTGCATCAATTTTATCAAAGAAAGGAAATGGAATTGCAGGGATTGGATTGCAGGAGAGAGGAAAAGTGGGAGAGAGGGAGACAGGGAAAATTTTCCTCCTGACTCCTGATTTCTGACTTCCCTCTGAATCTTTTTAAAGTGGTGGTAAGGCTGCCGGCCCCCAGACTCCATCTGCATCTCTAATTTTATCGCGCATCGGGTCGCAGGCGCGAGATTGGCTGTCGAGACGGTTACGGGTTCTGCACTGCTGAAAGAAGATTTCGGCTACTAAACTGCGCGGCAGTTGGTCGGGTTTTGCTAAGGCTGCATCGAAGTTTTTTCTGGCTTCCTCAAGTAAGGTTTTGTTGCCGTCTTTCCTCTGAGATTGGGAAAACAAAATTTGTGCTTTTAGATAGAGAACTTCGGGATTGTTGGGCGTTTCTGCTAGAGATTTATTGGCAAACTCTAAAGCGCGATCGTACTTTTTCAAGTCTCGATAACCTACTGCCATGCCACGATAAGCTAAATAGCGGGGAGAGGCTTTTTGTTCGAGTCTTTGAATTGCTTCGTTGGGGTTGGAAAAGGGCAGGTTTGTGGCTAGCATTAAGTCCATGTAGCCTTTGATCAGGTTTAGTTCGGGGTCGTTGGGCGCTATTTTGTCGGCGGCATCTAGGTATTGAAATACTACTCGCAATTTACTCAAAGCTTGGGGCGCGCCTTTGGCTGTTCCTTCTTTGGCTATAATGTGCGACCCTTCTAGAAAGTGACCTGCTGCTGTGTAAATATTGCCGCGCAATGGATTAGTTTTCGCCAATTTTTCGCCGACTTCGCGGGTTTTTTGCGCGTAGGAATTCATCGAGTTTAAGTCCTGCTCGATGTAGGAGAAGGAGGCTGCCATTGCATAGGCTAGTGGCTCGTTTGGTTCGGCTGATAGTGCTTGTTGAATTTGAGTTTTTGCTTGTTTGTAGTTTCCTTGCTGAAACATTGTTTTGAAAGCGGTTTCGGTGTTGGGCCCGATCGCCTGCGGGTTGCTGCTGCGAAAGGGATCGCCCGCTACTGCTGAGTTAATGCAGATGCTGAGGGCGATCGCTCCTGCACTGGCGATCGCCCGCACTGTCTTTTTAGAACTTAACATTTGCTTGCCCAGCGATGCTAAAGGGGTTTTCGTCATCGTCAATTCTCTCAATGTAATATACTGTAAACTAGAAACAAGAGAGTTAAATTTTCAGACTCTCGGGCCGCGACTAAAAAAAGAGTGAAATTTGCTTGATTTTTTGCTGCTGTTGCGGTATATTTTAATAATGGAAGTGTAAATTGTAATATATTAAACAACAGATTTCCATTATTAAAATATACCATAAAACAACAGAAAAATCAAACGCCAATCCTGAAAAAACAAGGAAAATCTTGTAAAGATTTATGTAAAGTAATTGTGTGCGATCGGCCCCAGCCAAAAACAGCCTTAACTATCAATAGCACAACCAGAAGTTCCCCGCTCCAACAATAACTATTTTTCTGATTGTTGACTGTTGACTGTTAACAACTGCCAACTGCCAACTAACAACTGCCAACTGCCAACTAACAACTGCCGTTAATGCTTTATCTAAAAAACTTAGTATATCATCCTACCGCCTGTCCGAATCCTATTCTGAAAAATATTAACTTAGAACTGCCATCGCAGCAAATGGGGCTGATTGTCGGTCGCAGCGGTTCTGGCAAAAGTACGCTATTAGAAATATTAGCAGGTTTAGCAGAAAAAACTAGCGGCGACATCCGTTGGCGGGAACAAGAATTAACACCGGAACACTTGCAACAGTTAGGAGGGTTAGTGTTCCAGTTTCCAGAAAGGCATTTTTGCGGAGGTACAATTTTAGAAGAATTGCGGTTGGGGCATCCTGAATTGGGACAAGAACAAATTAACTCAGCAATGGCAGAAGTGGGGCTCGGACATTTGCCGCTGCGGGCTTCCCCCCACGCTTTGAGCGGCGGACAACAGCGGAGGGTAGCCCTGGCGGTGCAGCTAATTCGGCAGCCGCATTTGCTACTTTTGGACGAACCGACGGCGGGTTTGGATTGGTCGATGCGCCGACAGTTGGTAAGCTTGTTGAATAAGTTGAAAAGCCACTGGACTTTGTTGATTGTTACTCACGATGCTAGCGATTTGCTGAGCGTTGCTGACCGATTTTGGACTTTAGACCACGGGGATTTGCAGGAGGTCGATCGGGCTAAGTTAGAAGCTAAGGAAACGAGTTTTGTTAGTCATTAGTCATTAGTCATCAGTCATTAGTTAGTGCGGGCGCGTAGATCGCATTGTGAAGCATTTTTGGGCGAAGAGAATTTGCATAGTTTAGGAAAAAGTGGCAATACAAGATGAATCAGATTACAATGCCTGTGCTACCGGAGATGAACGAGTTGTGGCAAAAAACGCTGAATTGGCAGCCGGATGAGTCGCAGCAGCAAAAATTTCAGCGACTTTATGAGTTAATTGTCGAGGGCAATCGCTCCTTGAATTTAACTCGAATTACTGAGCCGATGGAGTTTTGGGAAAAACATTTGTGGGATTCTCTGCGGGGAATTGCGAGACTGCTGCCAGCTAATCACAATTCGGCGGAAAATCCAGAATTGGCCGCCGAGTCGGTGCAGAAAGCCATCGACATTGGGACTGGTGGGGGTTTTCCGGGGTTGCCCATCGCGATCGCCCTGCCGGAACTATCAGTTACTTTGCTCGATTCTACTCGCAAGAAAATTGATTTTTTGGCAACAGTTGTGCCATCTTTAGGGATAGAAAATGCGGCGACTTTGTTGGGCAGATCCGATGAAATTGCCCGACAGCCGCAGCACAAACAAGCTTATGATTTAGCCGTTCTCCGAGCAGTGGGAGCAGCTCCTCTCTGCGCTAAATGCGCGCTGCCTCTGCTAAAAAATGGCGGTTTGGCTGTACTTTACCGAGGGAATTGGACGGTGGAGGAAGAGACGGAGTTGCAAAGGGCGATCGAGCATTTGGGCGGCACAGTTGAGTCAGTCGAAGCATTCACAACGCCGACGAGTCAGGGGGCGCGGCACTGCGTTTACTTGCGGAAAGTTGTACAGCAGTTCGAGCGTCCCGTGCGCTAGCTATAGCCGTTTTCAATACTAACTATGCTTGTCAATAAGATTGCACTTGTTACAGGTAGCTCTAAAGGAATTGGTGCTGGCATCGCCCTTGAATTAGCCAAATCTGGTGCCGATGTTTGTGTCAACTATTGCGATTCTCAAACATCTGCACTCGAAGTAGTCAATCAGATTCACTCACTCGGCCGTCGCGCTATCGCGATTCAAGCAGATGTCTCACAGCGCGACCAAGTGGAAAGGATGGTCGATAGGTGCGAACAAGAACTCGGTCAAATCGATATTCTAGTAACAAATGCGATCGCCAGCGTCCGAAACACCTTGCTAGAAACTAAATTTGAGGATTTACAGCGAACACTAGAAATAGGGGTGTACGGTGTGTTTCACGTCTGTCAAATAGTCGCCCGCCGTATGGTGGAAAGGAAGGCCCAAGGCTCGATTATCCATATCTCATCCCCGCACGCTCATTTTCCGTATAAGGGTGCGATTGACTACAACACCACCAAAGCAGCCTGTCATCACCTCGTTCTTTCGATGGCGAATGAACTGATGTGGCACAAAATCCGGGTCAACATCCTAGAGCCTGGGTGGACTGATACTCCGGGTGAGCGACGCTGGTATAGCGACGAATTGCTTGAGTCGTTCAGCAACAGAATGCCTCTTGGTCGGATGGGATTCCCGGAAGATTTAGGCAAAGCAGCAGTTTTCCTGGCATCTGATGCAGCTAGCTACATCACGGGTAGCGTGTTAAAGGTAGATGGTGGATTGTACATTGAGGGCAGCCCGAGTTTGACAGCAGAATCAGAAAATAAGTAGGTAGGCGGCATTAAACTGAACCATCTAACAGTATGGAAACAGGGCTCTGTCAGCCACGCTTAAGGCTCAGGATATTTGACAATCGTTTACTTACTTAATTGCGTTTTACAGCGCCTACCTACTTAAAACAGAGTTTGTTGTTGGGCTATCTGGGCTCGATCGCAACAACAAACTTTGTTGAACTAGGCGCTCGCCTGTTCGTAGCGCTTGTTAATTTCCGCCCAATTAACCACATTCCACCAAGCTTTTAAGTAGTCGGCGCGCAAATTTTGGTATTTGAGATAATAAGCGTGTTCCCAAACATCGTTACCCATAATTGGATAGTTGCCCTCCATGAAAGGGCTGTCTTGATTGGCAGTAGTTGCAATCTCAAGTTTGCCAGCTTTATTGCGGACTAGCCAAACCCAACCGCTGCCAAAACGCTTGGCGCCGGCATCGTTAAATTTTGCTTTAAAATCGTCAACACTGCCGAACGTTTGCTGGATTGCTGTTGCAATTGCCCCTGTCGGTTCGCCGCCCCCGTTGGGACCCATGATTGCCCAAAACATACTGTGATTTAGGTGTCCGCCGCCATTGTTACGCACGGTTGTGCGAATATCTTCCGGCACTTTGCTCAAATCTCGCAGCATATTTTCAGCACTCATACTTTTGAGCTGCGGGTATTTGCTGACAGCATCGTTGAGGTTTTTAACGTAAGCGGCGTGGTGTTTGTCGTGGTGAAATTGCATTGTCCGCGCATCGATGTGCGGTTCTAAAGCATTGTATTCGTAGGGCAAAGGCGGCAGTGTAAAAGGGCCGGGGGTTTGGGCTATTTTTGGGCTTTCTGCAACTGGACTTGCTTGCGATACATTATTTCCTGACGCTTGGCAAGCACCTGCGGTAATAGCTCCGACGCTGGCTGTCAGCAAATACAAGAAATCTCGGCGTTTGAGAGTCATAAAAAATACCTAAGTGAATTATTAACTGTTTTATCTCAGATTAAAGCAAAATGGGAGTGAGTTGAGAAAAAAAGTTGTATCGCCCGAATGGATGAGACGGATGGGCGATGGTTGCGAGAGTTTCTCAAGTATAGGCTAATTGTATGCGCGTAACTAACTCACGTGCTCCGGTTCACCAACCCGGTTTCTGTCTCGAAACCGGGTTTTTTTTGCGATTATTCTTGGGACAAGCGCTGGATGGCTTCGCCTCCAAAAAGCCGATCGGCTGCTTGAAGAATACCGGGAATTTTAGCAGCGTGGGGACTGTGGGCGAGAGGGCGGCGCAAGTCTAATTCATCGAGGCGATCGGCTTTTTGACCCGGGAACCAGTGGCCCGCATTACCTAAGAGGTTGTAGCGCATCTTGCAATAGTCGATCGTATCGTAAGCCTGCGCCAAATTCCACAGCCACAAAATCACATAAATATTAATACCTCCGGGAGTATTTTCTATAGTTGGTAAACCGACGTGCCAAGTGTTAAACCAATCTTCTCCGAGTTGATTAATTGCTGCCTTTTCCAACCTTGCTAATATCGGTGGCAAAATTTCATCGGATCTCTCTAACAATTCTACAGCTTTCAGATGCTCGTTAAAATCTTCAGGTTTGGCTGCGCCCAAACTCAAAGTGTGTACTTGCGGATGCGACAAACAAAACAAATCGTTAAACACCATCGGACTCAGCGGATAGCACAAGTCGATTAATTTTTGTGGCGGGTTGTAAAGTTGACCGCCTTTGTCGGAAGGACTGATAATAAAAACGCCCATATCGTGACGTTTAGCAGCTTCAATAGCCGGCCAATTACTTTGATTGATGTAGTACCAGTGCAAGTTAAGATAATCAAATTGATTAGTTTCAATTGTTTTGACAATCACATCCGTCGGGCCGTGAGTTGAGAAACCAATAAACCGAACTTTGCCTTCTGCTTGCAACTTTTTCGCCACATCCATGCAGCCGCCCGGACGCATAGACTCCTCTAGCAATTCCCACGTATTAATGCCGTGTAGTGACAGTAAATCGACGTATTCCAGTTGCAAATAAGCTAAGGATTTATCAAAGTCTTCGCGAAACTCTTGGGAGTTCGGTTTGGGAATAATTTTCGTTTGCACTATCAACTTTTCGCGGGTAAATTGCGGCAAAATCAACCCCAATTGCATCTCGGAAGTGCCGTAACCGCGAGCAGTTTCTATGTGATTGATGCCGCATTCAACCGAGTAGCTAATCGTCGCTTCTAGATTTTGTTGATTGTCTGGTGGAATTTCATTGGCTGGCACGTCTTGCCATTTGTACTGATATCTCATGCCACCGCAGGAAAAGACGGGCATGGATAATTCTGTGCGACCGAATCTGCGATATTGCATCATTATAATCAAAGTCAAAACTATAGAAGAAGGAAGAAGGAAGGAGGAAGAAGGAATATGTAACAATCGCAAGGGTTTCACTGATTAAGAATTTCTTAATAGTCTTGGCGGTTGCTATAGGGTAAGAAACCTTATTTTTGGTATTTTTGCGGGTTGTAACTCCCATATGGCCGCATTCTCATGAACAGGCAAGATGCCTGTTCCACAAAGAGTTTTTGCAGCATTCTCATGAACAGGCAAGATGCCTGTTCCACAAAGAGTTTTTGACCACCAATGGGGCAGTTTTGACTATTTAGAAATCTCCCGTACTACTGGTTTTCCGTCTAGTATTTCGCCGACTAAAACTAAATCGGTACAGTCTACAAACAAACCATTTTCTAACACACCGGGAATGTTATTCAAGCTTTTTTCCATTTCTCCGGGGTTGGCAATGTCATCAAATTTGACATCAATTACCATATTACCTTGATCGGTAATTACCGGGCCTGCTTTTTTCACGCCCATGCGGAGTTCGGGTTTGCCACCCAATTTTTCAATGGCCCGCATCACTGGTGTTAATGCCATCGGTATAACTTCGATGGGAACGCGAAAAGTCGAGCCCAATTTATCAACCATTTTGGAACCGTCAACTACTACAATAAACTGAGTTGCGAGGTAATCGACTACTTTTTCGCGGGTGTGGGCTGCGCCGCCACCTTTAATTAAGTTGAGGTGGGGATCTACTTCATCCGCGCCATCAATAGCAACATCAATTCTGTCAATTTCATCGAGTGTTACCAGCGGTACTCCGTACTGTTTGGCTAACACTTCTGATTGAAAAGATGTCGGCACTCCCTTGATATCTTTGAGTTGACCGGATTTTATGCGCTCGCCCAATGCTTGAATAGTATAAGCTGTAGTTGACCCGGTGCCGAGTCCGACAATCATACCAGATTTTACGCGATCGGCTGCAGCAAAGCCGACTTGCTGTTTCATCAATTTTACGGGATCTTGTTCTGTGGTCATGTTCGGTACTCCTTAATAGTTTTAAGATTATACCATTGAATGAAAATCGGATTTCTCGATACCTACACTTGGGATTACAACATTGAAACTCCTTATCGCGAACCTTTGGGTGGCACTCAGTCGGCTATTTGTTACTTAGCCGAGGCGTTGGCTGCACAGGGAAACGAGGTATTTTTGCTCAACAATACTTCCAAGTCGGGGATGTCGCGCGGCATTGATTGCAGGCGCAGGGTGGGGGACAAATCTAATTTAGAATTGCTGCGATCGCTCGATTTTTTAGTTATAGTCAATATAGTCGGCAAAGCGCTGGAAATCAAGCCGCTTTTGGGGCATCTAACTAAGTTAATTTTGTGGATTCATAACGAACCGGGCTTTGTATTCCTCGAAAATTTTAAAAATGATCAAGAAATCAATGCTTGCGATGCCTTTGTATTTGTTAGCGACTGGCAGTGCGAGCAATTTCATCGGCGCTTTGGGATTGACTCCAATCGCAGTTGTGTTTTAAGAAATGCGATTGCACCTTGTTTTGCTAACATTTTCGCCGATAATATTTCTATCCTATCTCATAAATCTCGACCGCCCATTCTAGCTTACACCAGCACTCCATTTCGCGGACTCGATATTTTGTTAAAAGTCTTTCCCGAAATTCGTCAAGCTGTCCCCGGAACCAGATTAAAAGTATTTTCAAGCATGAAAGTACACCAAATAGACGACAATGATAACCAGCTTTTTTTCGGTCAACTTTACCGCCCGTGTCAGGAAACAGAAGGCGTCGAGTACATCGGTTGCGTACCCCAATCCAAACTCGTCCGGCAACTGCTTTCAGTTGCCGTTTTAGCTTACCTGAATACCTATTTAGAAACCTCATCTATTGCCGTGATGGAGGCGATGGCCTGCGGTTGCCGGATTGTGACGAGTGAATTGGCAGCTTTGCCGGAAACAACTGCTGGATTTGCCCGTCTAGTTTCAATGTCAGGGGTGGAAAATTTTGCATCGATAACTAATTGGAAGCTGGCGGGCTAACCAGATTGGGAGGGATATACAAGGAGGTTTTTAGAAGCCGTAGTTGGAGTTTTAAATAAGGACACGGGTGCGGGTGGCGCAACTGCTGAAAATCATCTGAGACAGCAGGTAGAATATATAAATCGAGGGTGTACTTGGTCTGTGCGATCCCGATAGTGGTTAGAATGGTTGAATATTATTAGTGTAAAAACTGTAAGAGTGGCAGAGCAAATGAGCCGGAATTCTTTAGTAGGTTTAGAGGCAGTGAGAGATTATTTTCAAAAGGGAAATTGGCGGAAAGATCAGGGTGATCTCGGTGGCGCCATCGAGAATTATCAGAAAGCTTTAGAGTTCAATCCCGAAGATGCAGAAGTTCATAAAAAGTTGGCGGAAGTTTATGTTTTACAAGGAGAATTTGAAAAGGCGATCGCCTCTTGTAATGTCGCTCTTAAATTTCAACCTAATTTTGCTGCTGCTTACTTGACAATAGGCAATGCTTTGCAGAGTCAAGACAAACTGGAAATGGCAATTCAAGCTTACTTGCAAGCTTTAGAAATTCAGCCGGAATTTGCTGAAGCTAGCGCGAATCTCGGCAGTATGTATTACAAGTTAGGGCAATTGGAACAGGCGGCAAATTATTACCAGAAAGCTCTGCTAATAAATCCTCAATTGTGTTCGGTTAATATGATGCTGGGCAGCGTTTTGCAGCAGCAAGAAAAGTTAGATGCAGCCATTGCTTGCTATCAAAAAGTGCTGCAACAGCAACCGGGAGATGCCAGCGCTGCTGAGAAAATATCGAGTTTGCTCGCACAAAAACAGCGGCAAACTACCGACAGCAACTTTATCGAATTAGAAACAGAATCAGGCGAAGCGCAACCAGTATCTGTCAACAAAGATGAAGGCTACGGCTTGCAGCCTTCGAGCATCAATTTGCCGCCAGCGCCCACCACTGAAACTTTAAATACTCCCTTTACAAACCCCGCCGAACTTTCGGAACAAGTTACCTCGCTTAATGTTCCAGATAGCGGACAAGTTGCCAATTTTCAAGAAGTAGAACCCTACAAAGAACTGGCAGAACAGTTTTTAGTTCAAGGTAAAATTAAAGAGGCGATCGCAGCTTGTCAGCAAGCCCTAAAAATTCGACCGGATTTCATCCATGCTTACGTAACTTTAGGGAATGCTTTGCAAGCAGTAGGCAAAACAGAAGCTGCGATTCGATCGTATTCTCAAGCCCTAGAATTGCAGCCAAATTTTGCGGAAGTGCGCGCCAATATCGGCAGTATGTATTTCAAAATGGGGCGTTTGGAAGAAGCGATCGCCCATTACCAGCAAGCCATTGCCCTCAGTCCAGATTTAGCGGGAGCTCACTGGAACTTAGGGAAAGTATATCAGAAACACGGTAACATCGAAGCAGCGATCGCCTGTTTTAAAAGAACATCCGAACTCAACCCGCAGCTAGTCGGTGCAGACTTCCACTTTAACTTAGGTAATCGACTTTTCAGCCAAGGAAAGCGCGATGAAGCCATCGAATGCTACGAAAAAGCGATCGCCATTAAACCGGATTGGGCTGAAGCCTACGGTAACATCGGCAGCGTGCGATCGCAACAAGGCAATCTCGACGCTGCCATCGCTTACTATCAGAAAGCTGTAGCTTTAAAGCCACACTTAGAAGTTTTGCACTTCAATATAGCCAATTCTTTTTTACAGCAAAACAAGTACGAAGAAGCGATTACTAATTACCGAAATACTCTGAAAATTAAGCCCGACTGGCCGGAAGTTCACGCTAACCTCGGCAGTTGTTTTTCCATGCAGGGGCGGCTGGAAGAAGCTTTAGCAAGCTATCAGCAAGCTTTGGCATTAAAACCGAGTTGGGCAGAGGTTTACTGCCGGATGGGACACATTCAGAAACAAGATAAGCCCTTGGAGGCGATCGCCAATTTTGAAAAGGCGATCCAATGCAACTCCAAATATAGCGAAGCCTACCAACAATTGTGCGACTTGCTAAGCCATTCCACCAACCTCGCCGGAGCCCGTAGCGTAGCCGACAAATACTGCGAAAACTGCGGCGAAAATGCCCCAATCATGTCAGCTACAGCCTACGTCTTTTCCTACCTGCAATCAGGTGTCAGCCAACAGGCAATTCAAAAACTCGAAGAAATCGAAAAACTATGTTACGAAAAGGTCGAAACCTTTAGCGTAATCGAACTCAAACTGCTCTACGAAATCTTCCTGTTTGCAGTTTCTCACCTGCGAGACAACCGCGAAAAAAATGCCAGTTTTTATCGACTCATTGCCAAAGAATACTACCAAAAAGCCGTCCCTAAGCGCCAGGAAATTAACAGAAGCAACCTAGCAAATTATCAAACAAAAGAACAGCGTCCTTTAAAAATTGGCTTCCTTTCCAAACACTTCCGCCGCCACTCAGTAGGCTGGTGCAGCGAAGCTTTAATTCGCGAATTAAGCCACATCACCCCCCACGTTCACCTTTACGTCACCGGGAAACTCCACCGAGATGAGGTTACGCAGCGGTTTGAAGACATGGCGGGCAAGTTTTACTGGCCTAAAAAATATCCAAACGGCTTTGCTGATGGCGGTGAAATCTTCGCCGAAGTAGCGCAAGACAACTTGGATGTTTTGATAGACTTAGACTCGATGACAGTGCCAACAAATGTCGAAGTGCTGTATCAATATCCTGCGGGAATTTGCGTTTCTTGGCTGGGATTTGACGCACCCTACATTTCAGATAATCACTACTTTCTGTGCGACGAACACACTCACCCCCCTGGTGTTGAAAAAAATTACTTAGAACAGTTAGTAAGATTGCCTAGCTGTTCGGTAGCAATTGGCGCACTGCAAAGCATTCCTGTGAATCGAGAGGCGATTAGAAATGCTCTCGGAATTGGCTTAGATCAGATGACTTATCTGTGCGTTTCTCCGGGCAGAAAAACCAATCCCGAAATGGTACGAGCTCAAGTTAAAATCCTTAAGCAAGTACCAGATAGTGTGTTAATCCGCAAAGGTCAAGGCGACCCCGACGTTATTCACAGCACTTACCGCGAAGAATGCGAAATTCAGGGAGTAGATTTTGGTCGGATTAAGTTTATAGGGCAAACCAGAAGTGAAGAAGAACACCGCGCTATTTATTATGTAGCCGACGTGCTTTTAGATTCCTATCCTTACAACGGGGGGACTCACAATTTAGAGGCTTTGTGGGCTAATTTGCCAGTGGTAACTCGATCTGGCGACCAATATCTTTCGCGCATGGGTTACGCTTTTCTGAAAAGTGCAAATGTTGATGTTGGTGCGGCGTGGAGTTGGGAGGAATACACGCAGCGGGGAGTTGAGTTTGGCCGCGATGCTGGTTTGAGAAATAGGGTGAAAGAGCATTTAGTAAAATCTAAGCAGCCAGAACATCTCGCACCTTTGTGGAATCCTAAAAAGTTGGCTGAGGATATGTATGAGGTGTTTCAAAAACTGTTAGCTAAATAGGTTAGTCAGTAGTCATTCAGTAGAAGGAAAATTTCTGCATCTCCCACTCTTCCCCTCTTTCTGTGAAGTCTTGTAACAATCTTCGTGAAAAGGCGTAAAAGCTACGCCCAGAGTCTGATTAATAAATAGCTGATTCATAGTACCGCGATCGCACTAACTTTATGCCAGTTAGGGCGATCGTTTTTTTAGTAATACCAGTTTCAAAAAAGAATGCAACTGTAGACAAGCTCAAAACCAGCAGCTTCATCAGTAATTCCCCAATCTAAAATCTAAAATCTAAAATCTAAAATCTAAAATAACCTGACTAATCACTAATAGCCACTCGATCGCGCCCGCCAGATTTAGCTCGATACAGTGCCTTATCTGCAGCTTCAATCAGCATTTTCGGCGAGTTTTGACCTTCAGAAATCGTCGCCACCCCCAAGCTGAGAGTCACACAATCACTGACAACAGACTTGATGTGGGGAATTGCCAATGCTTTGACGCGGCTGCGGATTCCCTCCGCAACCGCCTGTGCAGCGACGACATCCGTATTTGGCAAAATTACGCCAAATTCCTCGCCGCCGTACCTAGCAGCCAAATATAGGCGTTCTGCGGGTGCGTTTGTGCAAGCATCCCCGATCGCCCGCGCCACTTGCTGCAAACAAGCATCCCCGGCTTGATGCCCGTAATTGTCGTTGTAAAGTTTAAAACAGTCAATGTCGCACAGAATCAAAGATAGCGGTTCCGAAGAGCTTGACTGCTCCCATTCTCGGTTGATCACCTCGTCAAAACGGCGGCGGTTAGCTAGTTGAGTTAGACTGTCCAAATTCGCCAACCCGTCCAACCGCTGGTTGGCAGCAGCTAACTGCTGGTAAAGTAAAGATTGTTCGATCGCGATCGCAACTTGAGTACCCAACTGACTCAGCAAATCCACATCAAACTGCTGCCACTGGCGGGGTCCCGAACAGTGGTGGGCAATCAGCAAACCCCACAACTTCGGCACTTGACAAGAACCGTTACCTTCCCTAGGTTCTATTCCCTGCTGGACAATCGGCACTACCAAATTTGCCTTCACCTGACACGCCTCCAAAAAATTAAGGTGACACTCGCTCAAATTAGAAGCATGAACATCCTCTATGGCACGAATGCGGCCCTTTAAATACTGTCCGATGTAAGTATTGGCAAAACAGCAATCGTCAATTCCCATCCCCTTCAGTGGAATCCATCCTTCTCCAACCGACTCCACCACCACATCTCCGTTCCAGTCGGGTCGGAAGCGGAAAACCAGCACGCGATCGGTTACCAAAAACTCCCGCACCTCCGCTACTGTAGTGTTGAGAATATCTTGGATATCCAGAGAAGAACGGATGCGCGATTGAATCTGCCCGATCAGGCGTTCCCTTTCTATTTGTTGCCGCAGCGCGACTTGGGCTTGCTTACTTTTAGTAATGTCCCGACCTTCCGGCAGCAACAATACTATTTTGCCCGTTTCATCCGCGACCGGTTTGAGAGAAAAATCAACAGTAGCAGTCCGATTTACACCTTGAACTTCTACTTCATAGCGGACAAATTCACCTTTTGCCGATCGAGAAATCGCCTCTTGCAACTGTTCCTGAACTTCCTCAGAATCTCCCCACCAAGGCAACAGCCAAAACGGTTTATTTGCCACATCCCGTAGCTTAATTCCCGCAAAATCCAGAGAAGTTTGGTTAGCTTCCAGCAGAGTGCCGTCCGGTTTCAATAAGCTCACAAATTGGAAAGAAGAATCAAAAATTGCCCGAAAGCGCCTTTGAGAATCTCCCAACATGGCCGTCACCTTTTCGCGAGAGGTAATATCGCGGAAGCGCCACACCCTGCCAATAATATTTTGTCCGACTCGAATCGGCTGCGTATAGCGCTCAAAAGTGCGGCCGTCTTTAAATTCTAGAATATCGCAACCTTCCGACTCCGCATCGCTATAAAATTCTTTAACTCTCTGCAAAAAAGCTCTCGGATCTTTAACTTGCTTAGTGAGGAATGCCAATCGCAGCGTTCTATCCATTGAGTTTCTAACTTCTTCATGAATTCCCCACATTTGAACTAACTTTTCGTTATAGCTAATCATTTCTCCGGCGGTAGTAACGGCGAGAATGCCGTCTGCCGTTGCTTCTAAGGTAGCGTGCAGCAGAGAGCGCGATCGCTCTAATTCTGCTGCGGTCAATTTTCGTTCCGTGAGGTCTCGGACTGCTTTCACCTGTACTAAACGACCTTCCCAAAATACAAATTTGCTGCGAACGTCAGCAGGAAAAGCAGTTCCATCTCGCTTGAGAAAAACAGTTTCACAGACTGTATTACTGGCTGCAGAAATCATTTGCGGCGCCTGTTTGTATGATTTCGGCGACAGTAGTTCCAGCAAGCTCATTCCCACCATTTCCGCAGGTTCGTAACCGAAAAGTTGGGCAAAATTGCTGCTGACGCTCAAAATTGTGTCGCGGTCAGCCACGGCCACTGCTTCAAAATAAGCTTCGCATTCGAGCAACCGCGCTGCTGACTGGCTGCTGCCATTTTCGCCAGAGGAATAGCTGTTGTTAATTAACTGTTGCAATTGCGTATTTGCCGAGTACAAAGCGGTCATGGCTTGCCTGTACATAGCAGTACGTTTTTCGACTTTTTCTGCGAGGCGATCGCGATATTCTCGCAGTTCTTTTTCGACTTTAATTAAATCACTAATATCTACGGCAAACACGATTACACCAGCGACTTTACCTGTTTCATCGCGGTAAGGTATTTTATCTGTCCGCACCCAGCATTTTTGACCCGATGCTGTTGGTAGTAGTTCGACTTGGCCCTGCTTGGGAACGCCGGAATTGATTACTTCCAAATCTTCTAAATAATATTGCTCTGCTTCGTCTGGATAGATTTCATAAAAAGATTTACCTTCTAATTGAGCCGCAGGCAAACCTCTCGATGCAGCGGCGGCTTGATTAATTCGCAGCAGGCGACTTTCGGTATCTTTGAGCCAAATCATCGCCGGCACGGAATCAAAAATTATTTGCTGTTCTTGTTGCTGCAGGCGTAGTTCTGCTTCGGCTTGCTTTCTTTTAATTATTTCTTTTTGCAGTTTGTGGTTAGCTTTTTTGAGTTCAGCAGTGCGTCTTTCAACTCTTTCCTCTAGTTGATCGTAGTATTGGGTCAGCAAGTTTTGCTGCTGTTCGTGCCGCATTGCTTCTAATTTTAACTTTTCGCTAGCTGACAAACTTGAGGAGACAAAATCTGCTAATATTTGGGTAAATTCGTGTTCTTCTTCCGTCCAATCACCGTCGGAACCCTGGCGTTCCGCGCTGACTATGCCCGCCATTTTACCCGCTAGCACAATCGGTACATTTAACAGGGAAGTCGTTGCCTGATCGAGCAAATAAAGACCGACAAGTTCTCGCGTTCGGGGATCATTCTCTGCAGCAACTGTTGCGATCGCACTTGCGGATTTTAAAGCTTGAAAATATGCCGGACAGTCGGCTGCTGTGATGATGATTTGTACGGAATGGAGTTTAGTATTTTGTTCGTAAAGGTCGATGCAGTGAAGCTGTGTTTTGTCTTCGCCATACAGCCAAATACTGGCTCGATCGCAGTTGACAATACTGACAGCGGTTTCTGTTACTTCGCGGATGAAGTCTTCTATATTGTTGCGTTCTTTCAGTTGACTTTTGGCTAATTTTGCGATCGCTAAAGTTGGACTGCGCCAATTTCCTCTCTGGTTGGGCGGCATGGGTGACTGCGAAGCGGCCTTAATTTCTTCGCAAACTAACAGTACAGCCGGCCGTTGGAAATTGGCAATTGAACGACCATTAGTATTTTCCTCTATTTTCCAATCTACCGCCGGCATTGGGCGCGCGGTTGCTTTTACCTTAATAATCTTGCCGTCTTTGCAAGTCAAGCAGCCTTCCCAACAGGCAATTTTTGGAGTTGGCGTACCGTTTTCCGGCTGGGCCAATCCAGCAAATTCTGCCTGCATTTTGCCTTGCTCTTGGCAGTAAAATATGTTAAAAATTGAATGACAAATTAATTCCTGCGATTTGTAGGCGAGGCGAGACGCGCCGAATTGATTGAGCGAAAAAACTCTTCCCAAAGCGTCTAGAACGAAGTAAATGCCCGGAAAATTATCGTAGAGAGTTCCATACCAATCTTGTTCGACTTGTTGGCTGCACGAAAGTTTTGCTGTCGCGAAGTCGCCGTCCGTGTCGATCAAGTGAGAATAGTTGGTTTCGGGGTTGCTTGAATTACTTTTTTTAGCAAACACTTTTAGCTTAACTCGACTGTAATTAATTTTACTTTCTGGAATTTAACTTTTTTGTGAAACTAAATTAAACCTGTTGTTTGAAAAAAGTTACAAGTTGTAACAAAAATACCACTTGTCCAGCGTGCTGGTTTTCGCTTCCCCATCCAACCACTGTGTTTGTTTGTAGCTGGTACACGGTCTGCAGACGATATTTCCCGCTAGTTGCAATGCCAGCAGGTTTAGCTGCAATTACCCGGTCTGTACTTTTAGCATCCTAGACAATAAAAAAAAACCGACAATCAATGGTTTTAAGTATATATGATAACACTCAAATACCTAGTATTGGGACTGACCTACTTCGGATTCGGTTTGGGATATTTGCCGGGGCTGCGGATGAACCGGGCGGCGGTGGCAATTATCGGGTCAGCTTTTGCGGTGGCTTTGGGATACTCGACCTGAAAACTGCTTGGGAGGCAATCGACCCCAGTACGATGTTTTGTGTTGGGAATGACGATCGTAAATATAGTTAATTTGACTGTTTAATAAATATTTGCAATAATTAAGTTAAGTAAATCTTATAATGCACAATCGACCACGAGCTTTAGTCCTATAGTTTATACTTAATCTTGTCCAGCAAACGCTAAGGAGGTAAGAAAGAGTGACTACCCTAAAACCCGCTGCGAAACCCAGACTTAATTCTGCGTTCAAACAACTGATGTCTTTACACTGGGTAATGTCAGCTTGCTATTTAGTGCTGTTTATTAGCGGTACTTCTATGGCTCAATTGCCAGGAGAATTGTCTATTCGAGGCCCCCTTTACGATTTTCACAAATCCGTAGGAGTGCTGACAATGGCTTTGCTGACTTGGCGGATTTTAACTTTGCTCCGCGTATGGTGGAAAAAATATACGAAACGCCTGCCAAAGTTTACGAAGGAATGGTACAAAAATTTTGCTCTGCACGTGAGTTTGTACCTTTTTATGTGGCTAGTTCCGGTTGCTGGTTTCTTACTTACTAACTCTTACAAAAGTAACAATGTGAAATTTTTCGGAATTCTTTTGCCGGATCTGTTTCCGCAGGATTCCGCAATGGTTGAGGTGGGAAGTAGTTTGCATTTTTGGCTGGCGTACACATTTTTAGCGTTCGCGATTTTGCATATTTTAGATCAGAAGAAAGTTGTGAGAGCTAATTGGCGTAGGTTGACGAATTTTGTTCGCACTAAGTTCCCAAAGTCTCAAAAGGTTGGATAAATTTGCGCGGAGGTACTATCTCTCAATTGGTAATGATAAATTTACTGCAAAACTGGCTATTTTCCACCGTGATATTCTGAAACTTCTCCCATCTTCTGACTTCTGAGGCAAATTTATGGGTTGTTCTAATAAATCGACGGGCTGACTAATCGCCAAACCCAAATCACTCTTTAATTCCAACTTCGCCTCTTCACCATGACACTCGTAACACCGCAAAATCCACACATTAGAATCATCTTCCGATTGTTTGAATGCCATCAGCACTAAATTTTCGGCGGACAAATCCAAAAACTTGCCAACTAGCGGCAGAGTCTTGTTCCCATTTTCCTCTAACTTGGGTAACACCTTTACTAGCAGTGGTAAATTTAACTCGTAGCCCTGTCGAACAGTACCTGCATCCTGCCAATTTCCAGCGTGGGGATACACTGCACAAGTAAATTCGGAAACTCCTACATCTGCTTGTTCATCCGGCCAAGTCGAACCCCGGAGCAATGTCAGCCGAATTTGATTTGGTTGAAGGTCGCAACCGTATTTGCAATCATTGAGCAAACTCACTCCAAAACCGTCATTGCTGATATCAGTCCAGCGCAAAATCGGCACTTCCCATTTGGCTTTTTCGGCGGATGTTTGCGGCTTGGTGGTGCGTGCGATCGCACCCCCGGGAATTTCGCAAGTTGCAAAATCTGCTTCTACATTTAACCCAAAGGCTGCTTTTACTAAAACGTGCTTTTCTTGCCAATCTGCAACTGTCTTGATTTTCAGCAGCGGCGAACCTATTTCTACTATATAATCTTGACAAAACTCCGATTTGCCAATTTGTCGGACTACGCGCAAACTCTGCCGTATTTCTCCCTGCTGTACCCAAGCAATCTCTTTAAGTGTCGGCGCGGGTAACAGATGTTTTTCATAATTTGGGTCTATGTTCCAAGCATCCCAATATTGACCGCTGTCTTGAAATGCTTGCAGTTGATTGCCACCTGCTGCATTCAGGACTTCTCTGTTATTTACTTTATCCCAAATGCTGGATAAATCCCCTGTTTTGCCGTCTACTGTTGCGCGAATAAATTCATTTTCTAAAACCATTTGTGCGACTGCAAAATGCCTTTCTTGACCAGGTGTGTTTTTTTGTGCTATACCGTATGTAAGTTTTGATAAATCTGTCTTTTTTTCGGTTTCTGGACTCGCGGACGCATTATCCACAGTTTGAGCGTCTTCGCGACACAGCCAAAACACCTGGTAGCCAACGGCGGGGAGATTATTTGCCCAAAATAACAGTGTAGAGTGCGATTGCGGTCGATCGCCCCTGACAATCTGCGAAGCCAGTCGCCGTCGGGAAAAATCGTATATTTGCCAAGCTGAATCACCGGCATCGGGAAGCGGTAAGGCGACAACCTCAGAGCGCGACCAATTGAGAGTATTGAAAATCAAAATCGGTTGAGCGTCGGGCTGCGGGGGATTCGGCAGAGAAATTTGAGCCGAGATTGCATCCAAAGATTTTAGCAGGATTTCGCGACAAGTGCGATCGACCTCGGCAAAGGCTAGATTAGCATCCGCGTAAACTTGGGCGATCGCAGAACCGGGCAAAATATCGTGAAACTGGTTAAACAAAATTTGTTTCCAAGCTGATTCTAACTCAGATTTCGGATAAACCGCACCAGTACAAATCGTTGCCAGCGAAGACAGCAACTCCGCTTGGTAGAGTAATTCTTCGCAGCGGCGGTTTTGGCGTTTTTGGTCGGCGCGAGTCGTGTAGCAACCCCGGTGGAATTCTAAATAAAGTTCGTCTTTCCAAACGGGAAGAGTTTTGAGTTGTGAGATGGGAAGATTTGCACCCGAAATTGCCGACAAGTTTGACAATTTTCGCGCCCCCAAATTCTCCTGATTGTCCGATTCTGCAACATCACTTTCTGGCTTAGTTGTCGTAACTTCCGGCAAAAACTGACTCTCAATCAAAGACAAATAATCAACCGCTTTTGCAAACTCCAACTTCGGGAAAAAAGGCGACATTTTCCAGCGTTTCGCCACCTCCAACATATCACGAGTCGGGCCACCGCCGTGGTCGCCAACCCCAGGCAACCAAAGAGCATCTTGCAAACCAGTCTTAACTTGCCAGTCAAAAGCATAACTTGCCATTTTCACAGATTCTATACTTTCGCCAATTGGAGGAGACATCATACTAAAAATTTTAGTACCGTCCAACCCTTCCCACCAAAATGTACCGTGGGGAAATTCCGTTGTATCATTCCAACGCAACTTTTGCGTCACAAAATAGTTAACTCCGCCTTGCCGCAAAATCTGAGGTAATTGCCACCCAAAACCGAAAGTATCCGGTAGCCAAGCTACCCGCATCAATTCTCCAAATTTTTCTTTTGCATAACGCTGTCCGTAAAAAACTTGCCGCACCATTGATTCAGCAGAAATCAAGTTTAAATCCGGTTCTACCCACATCCCCCCGACAACTTCCCAGCAACCCGCCGCCACCTGTTTTTTAATCGCAGCAAATAAGTCCGGCCGATGTTCTTCCACCCAAGCATAAAGTGCTGGAGTTGAATGGCAGAAAATCAAATCTGGAAACTCGGATTGCAATTTCAATACCGACTCAAAAGTTCGCTCTGCCGCTTCCCAAGTTTCCGGGACAGGCCACAGCCAAGCTAAGTCTAAATGAGCGTGACCGACCAAATAGATTTTACCTCTATATATAGATGTCCGATCGCCACTTTCTCCTATATATATAGATGTAGCGTTGCTATTTTCTCCAACCTCAAAAACCTCATCCCTTCTTCCTCCCTCAGCGGCCTCTGCGCCCTCTGCGGTTCCCTCATCTAAATCCCCAGAAAAAGATGTCAGAGCACCACTTTCTCCTATATATATAGATGTAGGATTGCTATTTTCTCCAACCTCAAAAACCTCATCTCTTCTTCCTCCCTCTGTGTTCTCTGCGCCCTCTGCGGTTCCCTCATCTAAGTCCCCCGAAAAAGTCCGCAGATAGCCCAGTAAATTGTGCCGCAAAACAGACAGCGAGCGATCGAACTTTTCGCGATCGCACACCGCCGACCAATCAATCAAACCAAGCGCCAAATCAATCTCAGATTTCAGCATTTCCCCCTTGACAAGAATTGCGCTATCGGCTATTATTTCATTGGGGAGGTATTGGGAATTTAAATTTTCCAGATTACCGGACAGCGAATTTTGCAAAATCTCTAATTCGGCAGCCACAAAACCCGGATCGAAACAAGAAGAGTCAGCAGCTTCGTACAAACAAATCGATCGCACTAAAGCGCCGTTATCGTGACCCGGACTTACCAACCGCAAAATCACTAAAAATTCATCTCCGGGATTTGCCGACGAACTCAACAAAACTCGATCGGCAAAATCAAATAAATCTCCCTGTCCGACTAACTCGCCGTTCACAAAAATTTGAGCATCTTCTGCCCACCAAGTCAAACCCAGCAGCAACCGCAAACCCACCACAGGATAGCCGTGCAAATTGTCAGGAATTACCAATTGCTGGCCCAAATACAAAACTTGCTTCCCAGACGGCCAAGCAATATGTCCTTTGCTGTTAAGTTCGGCAACAGGGCTGTTACAAATATTTACCGAAGAGACAGCCGAGTCAGAATCGCAGTACCTCCAACCAGACTGAACCTCCACTTGGCTGAGGCGGCGCAACTTTTCGACAGTGGCAGAAATATTGTTGCTAGCAGGTGACACAGAAGCGCTCATATTTCGCTAAAATAGGAATTGTGTATTAATCAAAAATCGGATTGAACCGCCCCGACGCAAAGGACGCGAAGAAATAAAGGTTTCAGAGGGTTTGAAGCTGCGATTAAAATCTCGCTTTGATTTTACAGCAATATTTCGCAATTCCGGCGCGAATCAAAAATCTGAATTCAATAATAAAACTTATGTCCAACGGTTACTACGGCCCATACCAAAGCCGACTATTAAATTTTATATCGAAACAGTCCCGCCAAGTCGCTGACAATTGCGATCGAACTTGGCGTCAAATTAAAGAAACAACTCTCACCGCCACCCAAATTCTGCTTTATCCAGCTTATTTGCTGGTGCAAAGTTCCCGACTGCTAGGCCGACAGTTGCGGGAATCAAGTCAAAAAGTAGATTTACCGGAACTGCAAGAATTTGGCGGTGACGAAAATCCCGATTTGCCACAAAATTGGTATCAGGGCGAAACTTCCGAGGAAAGTTCGATCGCCGAAATTTTGCACCTCGCCGAAAATTTGCTAAACTCGTCGCAAACTGCGAAAACTTTAGCCAGCTTCCCGCTGTTAATTAATCAGGGAAATACTGCTAGCGATTTACCTCCGGCTATCAATTTTAGCGGACAAATCACAAAGCATCAAACAACTTCCGTCTTAGAACACCCGCTTGCTAAAACTGAACTAAAACCGCAACCAAAAGTTGAGGGAATTGCCAGTTTTATCCCAGCCCGCACTTTAGTATTGGTGGGAAGAGAAAATCAGATATTAGATATTTTGACACCCGAACAGCAGGAAATGCTGGAAGGTCGCATAACTTGGGAAGTAGCCAACAGCGGGCCGGAACGGCGGGAAATTACCCAAAAAGAATTAAAATTTAATCTCGGTTTGGAGTCGGCTGCCAAAAAAGCGCAGTTGCCGCCGATGCGTCGTTTTTGGGAATTGATGGCATGGCTTCAGACGAGTCCGGTTGCCCTCAAAAGAAATAAATTTGGAGAATCAATCCTCGCAGTTAAAAAATCGATCGACCGCAATGCCATCCTAGTCCAAAAAGCCCGCGCGCAGATCGAAGCAAAAACCGCACAGCAGTCAATTGCGGCATCGAATTCGATCGACCACAATACTCCAAAACTAGAAACTAATTTTAACACCAAGTTCGATCGACCTTCTACTCCTCTCTCCTTTGTTACATTACTCGATCGCGCCGCAGTCAACCTCGAAGAATTTACCCTGCCGCCAGCGGCAAAAACAATCGCCGCACCCACAGAAGCCTCCGCAGTCAAAATTAATACATCCGGCACAAACGCCAATGTAGATTTGTCCGCCCGCGACATCCTCGAAAAATACGCTCGAAACATCGAACAAATTATTTGGTCGTCAGTAGACCACCTTTTGGGCAAAGAAACTGCAGCAAGTGATAATACGGAGAAATCAGTCGCAATTCAGTATTATTTGAAACAGCGCTCAAAACTAGAAAACACACAAAATAGCCCAGAGGTCGATCGACCCTGGCTGAATTGGCAAGACTTATTCGGGGAAGCAGCACCTCAACATTTAATCGAGGGAAGTTCCGAACCCGATGTAAAAGCTCAAAGCCCCATAGCACAAGCCAGCCCAATAGTCAAGGAGAAAATTGCAGAAGTAGGAGAATTGGCAGGAGGTCGATCGACTGCAGTCTCAATCTCCCCTTACCCCGAAGCACTTCACCGCCTGCTGGGGCAGCTAAAACAGAGCTTGCTGACAAAAAGCCCAAATAGTCAACCCCAAACCGCATCTGATTTATCTGATTTAGCAGTTACTCAAAAAAATAGCTCTGCACTCGCAGCAGAATCAACCCCAGGGCGCGCGCCGGAAACCCAAGTGCCAAAAAACACAAACTCGAACACCGGACAAAACAACCAATTCCCAGCAGCAATCACCGCGCAAACCCGCAGATACACCCCCGCAACCCCCGCAAACCGCGCTGCTGCTGAACCCAAAAATCCCAGCGCAGGCGTCCCACCGGAGGGCGAATACTTAGAAACAAAAGCAGAATCTATGGGATACATTAAGCACCCCCTAGAACAAGTGCTCGAATGGCTCGATCGAGTTATGCTGCGGCTAGAAAACATAGCTGAGCAACTCTGGAATTGGGCAAAAATCAACTTGCCAAAAATCCTCAAAAGCAAAGATAAAATTGACTAATCTTTAGCTTATGATAAAAAAGTTGCTGCAACAGCAGCAAATCAGCTCAGTATTATGCCATCTTTGGAGACTCCCACAGTGCTAACCCTCAAAATCGTAGTTAATGTAGTTGTTTTATTTTTTGTTTCCCTGTTCATATTTGGATTTTTGTCCAATGACCCAGCCCGGAACCCCAACCGCAGAGACATGGAATAAACAAGTTATCTCGGCCGCAGAGTAGGGGCGCGTCACCGCAGCCCCTGCAACAGCCGACAAACCAGCAAAAATTAGTCGAACAAAACTTGACCGCAAGCATCCAGAATACAAGCCCCCGGATTCATTCCTTCGCAGACTCAGGACCCAGAAATAAAAAACCTGTATCCGATAAAAAAGTCGCCGAATTGATCCGTGGGGTCAATGCTTCAAATCTAAAATCTAAAATCTAAAATCGATTGACCTCGCACCGCCAGCGAGGTTATCTTGTGGCGGAAGCAACTTCTCAAATCAGCCATTTTCAGGCACGCCAAAGCCACTGCAAATTTTAGATGTCAGATTAATCTCTAAACAGTTGCCTTTTAGATGCAAAATTTTCAATAATTTGCACCCTATAAAATCTAAAATCTAAAATCTAAAATCTAAAATCGGATGACTTACCTGTTATAACTATGCCCTATCCGGTACCGCCGCCAGAACCCCCTGGCATCATCTACATCGCAAAGCCAAAAAAAGTCGCCCTCACTGTCGCGGCCGGCGATGGAGACACTCGCAGCAACCCCGCAGAAATACCGGAACCAATCCCAGATATCGTTCAGCCAGAACCCACACCAGCCCCAGCAGAACCCGCAGCCACACTCCTCGGCACCACCCCAGCCACCGACCAGCCTCCAGAAATCGCCGACCCCCTAGCGGAAGTCGAAAGCGGCGACGCAGTTCTGGGATTTCAGCGTCAGGCCCCTGTGGGAGAACCCGCAACAGGGACTGTTGAGCAAGATTCCTCGTTTACGGCTTACCAATTGGGTTCGGTAGAAAATGCCATTGCCATTCGGAATCGGGAACGAACCGCAGAGGCGCAGAAACAACAGGAGACGAATGTTGTCGGAAAGCAGGAAAGTTGGTATCAGGCCCAAGGCCGGCAGTTAGAAGATAACTCTCCCGAACCTGCTGAAATTCCCGTTCCCGAACCCGCGCTAGAACCAGCACCTAGCGGGCAACAGGAGTTCGACATTCCCGCACCAGGCCCAGCCCCTGCACCCAGAACACCCGCTGCGCCGACACCGAAACCGAAACCAGCCGCGCCGCCGGGAGTCCGCACCGCCCCTTCTCAGCGGACGGTTCCTTTTCCGGTCACTCCGGCCGATACTATTGAAGTTAAGGCCGACAGCCAAGAATTCGACGACAAGCAGCAAATTGTCACGGCGGTGGGTAATGTCGTTGTGCGGTTCCGGCAAACTGTGATTGATGCCGATCGAGCGATCGTCAACTTAGTCACCCGCCAAGTGGTAGCATCCGGCAATGTCGCCTATACCCGCGGGCAACAAGTAGTTCGTGGCCAGCGGATGGAGTTCAATCTCGGCCTCAACAGCGGCGCAGTCGAACAAGCACGCGGCGAAATATTTCTGCCCGCAGCAGGTAGCGAATTGACCCCCACACTGCCGACAGATATCAGTGCCGGGACGCTTCTCGAACAACCGCTGAGCGATCGAATTACCAGCCAGCAGCCCGTGCGCGGAGTCAAATCCCCCGGCGCTGCTACAGTGACTATCGGCGGCGGCGGACAGCTAGCAGCCCCCCAAGTGGTCGGTGCCGTCAACCGCATCCGCTTTGAAGCAGAACGCATCGAACTGCTGCCAGACGGCGCGAGGGTAGCAACCAACATTCGGCTTACTAACGACCCGTTTTCCCCGCCGGAATTTGAATACAGGGCCCGGACGGCGACGATTAGAAGGATTTCGCCCACGGCAGAGGAATTGGTCACAACGAAACCCCGCTTGGTGTTCGACAACCGCGTGAAAATACCCGTGTATCCCCGCAGGCAAGTGTTTGACAGCAGGCAGCGGAGCGGCCCGTGTTTGACCTTTGGCTACGACGGGGGCGAACGGGGCGGTTTGTATGCCGAGTGCGGTTTTGAGGTGTTGCAAAACGGGCCGGTGCGGCTGACTCTGACGCCCCAAATTTACCTGCAGCGGATTGTGGCAGAGAACGGCGGTAATCCGTTTTCTCCCGACAGCTACGGGCTGAAAGCGAGGTTGGGCGCTAGTCTCGGCCGGCGCACCAGGTTGGACGGATCGGCAATATTTCTGAGTTTGGAAGATTTCCCGAATTTGCCGGAAGACAGCTTTCGGGGCAATTTGCGCCTGCGACAATTGATCGGCACTCACACTCTGGCAGCAGAATACAGTTATCGCGATCGACTGTTCAACGGTTCTCTGGGCTATCAAACCGTGCAGAGCAGCCTCGGAGCAGTCCTCACTTCCCCAGTCATCCCACTGGGAGGCACTGGCATCAATCTCAGCTACCAAGCTGGGTATCAATTTATCAATGCTGACACCGATCGAGCAGACTTGCTCGAACCAGTGCGGGAAAACAACCGCGTCGATCTGGGCCGTTCCCAAGTCAGCTTCGCCTTGAGCCGCGGCTTCAACCTGTGGGAGGGCGAACCGCTGCCGCGCACTCCCACCCAGGGTTTGAGGTATACGCGGACGCCAGTGGTTCCTTTCTTGCAACTGGCCTTGGGACTCCGGGGAGTTGGTACTTATTACAGCAGTGGCGATCGACAAAATTCCCTCGCCCCCAGCGTCGGCATTCAAGGGCAGTTCGGTCATTTCTCCCGCCCTTTCCTCGATTACACTGGGTTTAACGTGACTTATACCCAGGTGGGGCGCGACGGTATCTCGCCCTTTTTATTCGATCGCTTAGTGGATTTGAGAGTCCTGTCTTTTGGACTTGTCCAGCAAGTTTACGGAGGCTTTCGAGTCGGATTTCAAAGTGCTATTAATTTAGAAAGCGGGGAAGCAATCAGTACGAATTACACTTTAGAATACAGCCGCCGCAGCTATGCAATTATTTTGCGTTTTAACCCTGAGCGTCAAGTCGGCAGCCTGACTTTTAGAGTTAGCGACTTCAACTGGAACGGGACTCCCGAACCTTTTTCCGGGGACGCGCGAACTGTAGAAGGAGGCGTGCGTTTATCCGATTAATTCAATTGGTAATTGGTAATTGGTGATTGGGAATTGGTGATTGGGAATTGGTCATTGGGAATTTGGAACCAACAGACAACACTCAACAGATAACAGACAACACTCAACAGAAAACAGTCAACAGTCAACAGAAAACAGTCAACAGTCAACAGTCAACAGAAAACAGTCAACAGTCAACAGACAACACATGACAGAAGTGACCGCAATATCTGCACAAGCAGCGGCTCTGCTGGTTCACTACGGTTTTGACCTAGGTGGCAAAAAAGCCGAGAAATTGGCGGGTGAATGGCTAGCCAAGTATCCCGGCTATTGGCTGCGTTTAGCAGTGGTGGAAGCGCTGTATCAAGGCCGCTACAAGGCTGTTTCTGTGGGACAGCTATTGAGTATGTGGCACCGGATAGGTGAACCTCTCTATCATTTCAATCGCGAGTTTGAACGCTTGGTATGCAACAATTTTCCTCAAAATTTAACCGGGGAAAGTGCTGCTCAACTGTCACCGGAAGATATACTTTTATCAAACCAGGAATCGGAAGTCAGTGCCGCAGAGTTAGATTTTCGTGGGCCGTCAGAGGCGCAACTTGATCGGGCGGTTCATGCAGAAGTCCCAAACACAGAAGCAGAGGAAACAGGAAAATTACCTGCAGCGGACGATCGTACAAAAGAAAATACAGAATTTGTAGTATATGAAGATGTGGCTGTTACCGCCCTCGCCGATCGAGCCGAAGCTGAACACAAATTAGCGGACAAACCTGTGGCAAAATCATTCCCAGTTGTCAAACACACTGATTTTCATACCAAGTTAAAAGCGATTGCCAGAGAAGGCCGAAGAAAGAAGGGAGAAAGCAGAAATAGACTGTAAACTTTGTAAACTAGATAGTTATTTGTCACTCTTCACTTTTGGGACTGCCTCCCATCCGAATTTCCGAACAAAAAGATGCTTGTTCGGTACCGTTAGCTTGCTTAACAACGCTAGTCCGCAGCCGCAGGTTGGGCATGAGATACCAAAGCCTTTCTTCCGCATGGAGGGTGTCTGATTCTGTAATCAATGTCAGCACGTCGTCGCCCATCACGTAGCGACTGTTACCCTTATCTTGCAACACTTTGCCTTCGCTGGGATTGTCGGGATTTGGTACGATCGCTAGTATTGTAGAACCGATTTGTTTAGCTTTGTCGCGATCGGGAATACCGTCCCAACTAATCCGAACGCTGGTTAGCCCAGTTGCAGCCGGGTTAATCGAGTGTTGTTGGCAAAGTTTAACGACTGCTGCATCGCTAGCTGTCAGTATTTCTATTTTGAGGTCGGATTTACCCGCCTGCAATTCCCCAGAATTGAGATTGTGTACGGTACGCTGAGAAAACCATTTGCCTGCACTTAACTCAAAAAACTCGATAACATCCATGAAATTTGTCTCTAAAGTCAATACTGCTTTATTTGCGATCGCCACTTGCGCGCTATGGAGTCAGAAACCCGGTTTCTTCCTACGTACCTAGCGGTCAAACCAATGATTTTGTCTAGAAACCCGGTTTAAGAGTGCAAGTCCTTTTCTATATTTTAGAGGAAGGGGGCGCACCTGCAAAGCTTTCTGAGAGCTTTGGGTGAAACAGATTGCAGATGCCTTTGAGGTAGGAAACCCAACCAGGGGGACATCTGCCTCGCTGAGGCGGCCGACTTGACAGAAAATTAGAGCATCCGCCATCATATTTCGTTATAAAAAGTCTTTTTTCGCACTTTAAATAGGATTGCGATACCGGAAATTTTTTAGCTTTGACCGAAAGCATCCAGGATACAAGCCCCCGAATGAATCCGTCCAGAAATAAAAAACTTGTATCCGATACACAAGCCCCCGAATTTATCCGTAGGGTCAAGGCTTCAATCTAAAATCTAAAATCTAAAATCTAAAATCGATTGACAGTGTTGATCGATCGACATCATCGCCCCAATACCAGCTATGTTAAGAAAAACAACGATATATGTGAGCTTTTGTCGATTGATCGGTAAATTGGGCATTCCTGAGTTGAATTATATTGGCGGCGATTTATTGTAATCGCACTGCTTAAAAATTCTCAAAGCAGACTTCGACTAAAAAACAAGCAATTCATCGAACCATCACCAAACCGAGGACAGCAAGCCCGTAGCACATAGCATTCAAATATGTCATGCTAAGTCAAGAGAAAAGATTCTCGATCGGCTTTTCGGTAGCAGGGCTATTTCGTTCTAGACAGTAGGCAGGGTTTAGGTTTAGAGTTTAGAAGTCGGATTCACCCTAACTTATGAT
>NZ_JAUBVE010000016.1:0-108587 GCF_036705715.1 Microcoleus sp. AT3-D2
TAGCTGTTCCATTTCCAAGGATTTCAGTACCTCTACCATCGCAAACAAACCAATACCAGTACCAGTAATTTAACTTTACACAGGCAACGATTTTAATTTCTAAGTCCAGATAACAGTAAGTTTCGGATACAGCGGATTGATCCGGCTGCCAATTCCGTAACTCATCTTTTTCGTGTAAGATTTCTACGATCGAAGTACCAATCTTTTGAAGAATATTGATTGGAACAAAATTCAAAACTTGCTTAAGCATTTTGATCACCTGGAACGATTGAAAAAGGTACTTTGCCTTGAAGAAATTCGACTGTCCAAACTTGAGCTAGAGCAACAGCCTCATCTCTGGTATCTCCCACCCCAGTCTTTAGAATTACTTGCCCAAAACCGTCATAGATTATCCAATCCCAATATTCGATATCTTCTTTCAGAAATTCAGAATATGTAGAGAAAAACTTGATTTGAATTTGCAACCCTACATAGAAATAGCAACCTGGTAGTAAATGTCGAGCCTCCTGATTACAATTTTGAAAGATTTTATTACTGAGTTTTCGGGAAACTTGAGTAACTTTTTCCTGAGAAGCCAACAGATTTGGGAATAGTTGCAGGAATTTGTTGAGCATATTATCTAAAAACCAGAGTGAAAAAGAGCATCAAAATTAAAATAGTCAGAGCTAAGTAAGCAAAGTTGACCAGCCAACAGAGGAGAAATAGCGTGACTTGCATCAGTAAAACTCTGTAAGGAGGAGCTTCAAACCACTCTGTCCTACCATCTAAGCCAGGAGCGCGGTGAACATTCCAGCGCTTAAACATTTTGTGCATCGTTTTTTCTGTCAGTCTCATGTTCATCGTGAACACGATTAACCTGATTTGTAAATTCGATCGGTACTCTCGTGACAGAAAATAGTGCCGTGAGTTTGGTGTCTCACTCAACCCAACTTTGGAAAGAAAGCCGTCTTGGAAAATGTAATTAAACCCTGGGACATAATCACTTTTCCTTTGAGGTTTAGGTTGTTTAGGTTGCCGTTGGTGTTTCAGAATTAAGGTTGATTTAGCGTTTTTGCGTAACCGTCGTGGCAATCGTAGCATTCATTTCTTTCCTTAATTCTGCGATCGAATGTTCTAAAAGTGAAATGCGTTGACGATTCAGGGCTTTTTGTCGTGCATAAACAGTGCGTAGTGTTTGACTAGCCTGAAACCGCGTTTCAAAATCACTAGATGTTAATTCTCCTTCAAACTTGGCGATCGTAGTTTTATTCTTTTCAATTTTCGCTTCGATTTCATCAAGCGACATATCGATCGGTTTTTTGACTTTACGCATCAAAACTACTTGTCGTTCTGCCAGTTTTTCATTTCGTTTCGAGAGCTGTAAAAGTTCTTGAGTTAACTTCAAAGATTGCTTTGTATCTGTGACTTTTTCGAGTTGCGCTCTCAGATTATCTTTCAGCAGTTGATTAGCATGGCGCTCAGCCTGAAGCTCGTCATAGCTCATGCTTGTGATTCTTGTTACCATCCTTACCTCCTAATAATCTTTGCTGTGGTTTACCAATGTTGCGATCGTATTACTTTCGCTATCAGATGAGAGTCTGACCCAACCTTCATCAGCCATGTCTTGAACATCAATTTCTACGCGCCATTCTTCGATTAGAGTACAGAAAGCAATTTCGGCTGTACTACCTTTCCCAAACTGTTTCAAGAAATCGAGAATGGCTTGTATCTCCGGCGTTATTTCCACCCTTTGTCATCCTGCTATTATTTCCAACAATCATCAAGTGCCAACTGATCTTCAACAGTGGGGAAAGTGCATTCATAATCTTGTTGTTCAGTCTCGAAACGGTAACAAACTCCAGGATAAGGGCAATGCCTACCTCCGACGCAGTTAGGAGGTATTTCTCGTTCTTTTGGTTTGCAGAGTTGCAGGTTGTCGTCTACTGGTTCCAGAAGTCGAGTTCGATCGCCTAATGGAGACAAATCTAAGTCAATTACTCGGCACAGTTCCAAACATTTTTTATCAGCACTGTAGACGTAAACTTTTTGGTCTGGATGCCAATTGTAAACTTGGTCAGAAGTAATGGAAATTAGCATTTAGCAAACTCCTGTCATGAAAACTGAAGCTGAGCTAATTGGGTACGGGTTAACTGGAGCGGTAAAAATTGATAGCAACCATTTGAACATTGCTCTTTTCTCCTTTTCTGAACTTGAAGTAGTTGATGAAGCAGAATTAGTACAAATATCTGTACAAGAATCGGAACGAGTAGGGTAAGAAGAACGGAAGCTTGCGTAAATAACTAAGGCAGTGAAGAGTTTTTCTTTGTGAGCTTGCTTAAGTTTTTCCTGTAGAACTAGCCGTGAGGCGTAGCCATCGCATAGCGATTCGCTATAAGCTTCAGCTAGTTCTCTACAAGATTCGATTAGCCCCAAAGTCCAGTTATCTGTTTCGGTTGCTGTTTTTTTCCCGGTAAACTTCCACCACGGAGATCTAAAGGAGTCGCTCGAATAGAGTCAGTGATTGAACCAAAATTTGCTCGAACTTTAGTTGCTCTGTCTTGAAGTTTGCCCATTACATTTGCGCCCAGGGCAATGCAAAAAGTATCAACTATTTGTTCGGATGCTGCCTCAGCAACATCAGTCATTGCTAAGCTGGCTTCTTGAGTGACCGATCGGATAGCAAGTACCATTCCATTGGTTTCTTCTTGACCGTCGCGGTGTTCGCTATGGTCGATCACACTTTCATCAATTTGATCATTCTGATATTCACTGCTGCCAGTTCGGTTGCTGGCAATTTGTAGCAATGCTTCCGACGGGATAATCATTTCTTCGCGAACAAGTCGGTAATATTCAGTCACTTCGAGAGCATCAGCCTCTAAAACCTGAGAGTTCTGCCAATCTTTCTGACCCAGGGCTTTACGGACATTGGTGATGTCGCTAACTTTGCCCAGGCCAAGTTGAGCTTTGAGTTCGATTCTTGAAATACTCATCTGTGTTGATTCCTATGTTTTGTAAGTAATTGCGGGTTTTGTCGATATCTCGATCGCAGCTCAAAAAGATTTCCTCTAGCTGAACCAGACACCATTTTGAAAAATCCGAGAATTTGCGACTATAGAGCGATCGGTCAATTTCTGGGCATTCTTCCTCAAGCAGCGCCAATCTTCGTTTAAAAGTTGCTTCTGCCATTGGCTTATTCGTTTTGTTGGAAATCTTGCCCAGTTCTGCCCTTAACTCCGATCGCGTCCAGAAATTGCGCCTACCCGATTCTTCTGTAACTTGCGCTGTTATTGTCTTTCGGCGTTTCATCTCTTTGTATGAGCTAATTTAGGGATAGCTGGCGCTGTCTTTCAAGTAGCTCACAGGCATTTAAAAAAAATTATCGTAGCTTGCGGGGCGCGAACGCGCCATCGTCCCGTCCGCTTCCTTTTGGGACTGCTGGTTCCGGGCTTTTAGCTTTGGGGTAAGTTTTCGTTGCGTCCCAGTAGCCATATTCCCGTGCTTGTTCCAAAACTTTGCGAGCTGCTTCTTGAGCCGTTTTGCCGAAACCTCTGACAATGCAGTTGGGGTTGAACGAACGTTCAACCACAACTAGATGCTGTTGCTGTAGTAACATAATGCTGTCTCCTAGTGCCGTGTGCCGGCATTGGTGGAAAGTCTGGTGAACGTGTTGACGCACGTTTACCAGGCGTTTTTGCAAATGTAACACTAAATTAGTGTAACGTCAAGAAAAACTTATAAAGTTTCTAAGTTTTCCATTATCCTGATTTGAGTAGTCAAAGGATTTTATGGGATTTTATGAGATTTCATGGCAAAAAGTAGGGATAGTCGCGATCGGATAAGTGTTACATTCGACGTGGGGCAGTTGCGGGAGCGATTAAAAGCTCAGGCGATTGAGCCGAGCCAGTCACTGGCATCGATCGTCAGGATGGCTGTGCTCGAATGGCTTGAGCAACGGGAAGCTGTCCAATCTGAAGAATCTGAAAATTCTGAGAATTCTTAAAAAAAGGATTAAATTGATAGATCAGTTATTGAAAATGCTAAAAATCTATATACAGTAAGTATTACAAGTAAAGTGAAACTACTTTGAGGTGGCAACTTTGACCCCTCCCTTGCCAAGTACAAGCCCCAGAAACAAGAATCCATTTCTGTTTCTGACCTCTTTGACCACTTTGTCAAGTACAAACGCCGTAAAATCGAGCGTTCTAGTTTCGCTAAATATCTTGGGTTACAAAAACGTGTTTCTGTGCTTTTCAGAAACAAAACGTGTTTTTGTGTTTCTGAGAGAGTAGTATAGAAGTTTAGGGGGTCAGCCGAGACACCCAAAAACTTAAGCAGGGGAAGCCGCAGCCCTGAGATGGCGGCACTGTTCCAGGGAGTGCATAGCACGGGCGATGCGCTATGCGCCTCGCTTTTCTATCACCTGTGGGTTGGTGAAACTTTTAACTCTTCTGTAAGTGGGTATGGAGAAAAACGCAATCCGAAAGCTGCCAATAAAGCTTGCAAAAGAAACAGAGATCGAATTGTGCCGCTAATTCCTCGGTTGCAACAACTACTTCTCGATCGCATACCTAAAAATTGGCAAACTGAACCGAAAAATGACCCAATTTTTTACCGACTAAATTTTTTACAGTGTCGAAAGAGGTCGTCGAAAGAAGTACGATCGACGGCAAGAATTTCTGCAATCCCTACTCTTATTTAAGTCACCTCACCTTTGCAATACAGAGTTATAGAGAACTTTTCCACCAGGATAGGGTTCCCAGTGAATGCCTTCCAAAATTTTATTTTGTTGTCTGTACCTGATTACGCTCCTTGTACTATGACCGAATATGGTCGCCATAGGCGTGTCAAAACCTCTCTTAAAGCCCTTAACAACCTATTTAGAAATGGTGAACTTCGCCACCATGATGATTAATTAAATGTTTAATAACATTATCCTTAATCATGTTTCTCCGAACCATTTCAATGAGCAATATCTGCGCTTCTTCAGCCGAAAGTGATTGAGTCTCATCCGAATAAACTTTGAGTTTAAATTGCTGTTCAACCGTAAGTTCAGTTGAAAGCTTATTCGATTGATCTTCATCATTTCCTGTTCTTTCAGTGGTCATAATCTCTACTGTTTTAATCGTCTGCTTCCTGGGTTTTTTCCTTGTCTGTTAGAGAATCCGTGAATAGAGAATCGGTTGAAGAATTGTTATTTTTGAGGGTTATCAGTTGATTGATTCGATCACGAGTCTCCGCACTTTCCCCCTCCAGCCACTGAACTATCACAGCCACGTCGTACTTAGTCCCTGGTGTCTGCCAACCGTACATTTGTGTTAGCAGAGCTTGCATCCGTTCGGGATGGTATTCATTCCACCAAATCAGAGCTATATCTCGCAGTTTCTCTGCATCTTCTTCACTAATTAATTGGTTGGCTACGGGTTCAGGTGTGGTTGGTGTGGGCGCAGAATTTGGTGTTGATGTCGCTTCACTTATAGTTTCGGCTGGCGTGACCAGTATGGATTCCTCTGCGGGTTCCTCTACAGATTCCTCTACAGGTTCAGATGTTGGTGTGGTTGATTTGTCTATGGTTTCAGGGGTTTCGGGAGTTTCGGGGGTTTCGGGGGTTTCGGGTTCAGGGGCTGCGAGTAAGGCAGTGAAGGTGGCTTTTTCAGCTTCGGTCAGGCTTGCCCAGACCTTTTGGCGATCGGCAGCGCCACTTCCGCAAACTTCCTTCAGAATGCCCTGGATATTTCTGGCTAATTCCGGGTCGCCGGCTTCGAGCACTGTCCGAATATATTCGAGTAGGCCAGCTTCTTCTCTTTGTTGCTGAGTTTGCTGATCAACCTCATTTTTTGAAAGATCAACCTCATTTTCGGTAGGTCGATCGGAATCAAAGCCTTGCTCTGTAAGGTTTTGATCGACCCGATCAACCTGATCAACCTTTTCACCCAAACTTTGCAAATCTTCTGCTGCCGTCGCCTCATTTTTCAACTCAGCGCTCGGATCGGAAATCGAATTACCGCTCGAGTTGGAAGTTGGTTCAGAGGTTAGCTCGGAGGTTAGCTCGGAGGTTGGATAAACAGTCTGCTCAGAAATTAGTAAAGTTTGAGAAACAGGATGATCAGGTTGATCAGGTTGATCAAATGCTTCTGTAGCAGGGTGATCAACCTTACGATCGACCTCGTTTTTTTGGTCGATTTTCAAAACTTGAGGTTGATCAGCAGCCTCAACAGGGATTGAATCAACCTCATTTTCACCAACAGCGACGGGTTCGGGAACGGGTTCGGGAACGGGTTCAGGAACGGGTTCGGGAATGGGTTCAGTTTTGCACCAAACTCGAACTCGTTTATTGGATATCGATCGGAACTCTCGCTCCCAGCCAAATTTCTTGAGGATAGCGGTACAGCGCATTTGGTGCGATCGCTCTTGTCTGCTCAGGTCAACTTGGAGATGAGTGAGCAGATCGCTAAGCTGAACATATCCCCGGTGCTCGATAAAATTTTCGATGACATCTTCCCAGGGATCTGATGACTGAAACTCTTGAGCAACGTGCTCGGCAGTCTCTTCATCTTCATAATCGAGGCAAGGTTCTTCACCAGATTGGTAAGCCAGCATCGCAGCAGCCCAAATATCATCTCGTTCTCTCTTTAACCGTTTGGTATCGATCCGGTGTTGGACTGGGATTACCCAGAATCGCCGGTTGCCTGTTTCATCAGCGAGAAATTCTTGCTTGTTGGTGGTTGCGACAATGATGCTGGGTCGGTTGAAGTCTTCAATATCTCGGCAATATGGCGGTCGAATTTTGTCTGTCCCGGTGGATAAAAAAGCTTTGGTTGCGCTGACATCGCGCCGTCTGAAAATACTTTCTAGTTCTGCCCATTCAACAAACCAAGCTTGGTGCAATTTGAGTCTTTCATCTTTATCAGAGACAGTCCCCAGAGAATCGTCAAAGTATTTGTCTCCCGCAAGTATCTTAAAAAAAGTGGACTTTCTATAGCCCTGCTTCCCTTGCAAAATCAGAACTGTGTCTATTTTGCAGCCTGGCTCAAAAGTCCGCTTGACAGCGCCAATTAATGTTTTGCGGACGAACATTTCATAAATTGGATCGTTAACACCAAAGTATTTTGCAGCCAGACTATCTAAAATCGAAGTATCTGAAGCCACTGGCAGAGAATTTAGATACTCTTGAATAGGTGAATATTGATTTTCCACGGCTATTTCTGTGAGAATGTCTTGGACATCTTCTCTACTCGATCGAGCCAATACTCCGTGTCTGATTGCGAGTTGAAGACGGACTCGATCGAGAGATACTGGTTTCCCATCTATTTCGATTCGTTTGCTGAGTGTGTTTAGCCTGATCCGCTTCCCAAAATGTCTATTCAACTTTTTGTAATCCTGAATCATCTTGTCATCAGAATTGAAAATATTGAAACCCGATGACTTTTGATTTTCTAACTCAGCAACAGAAGCAGGAACAGAATCAGCAACAGAATCAGGAACAGAATTAGGAAGAGAAGTAGAATCAGATTCCGGTGAGAAACCTAAATCAAAGGGTTGCTGAGCTTTGAGAAAGCGCCAGTATACGCCTTTGATGCAGCTTTCTACTCCATCAGGAATATAGTGTTTGATAGAAGATATGGGGTTGGATTTAAGAGCCGAATCCCACACCTGCTGCCATTCATCCTCATCCCATCCACCACCGGGTGAACAACGGCGACAAGCATCCAGAAACAATGTATAAGCATCATCATCTGTAAGTTGTCCAAGTCGCTGGAACTCTGTCTGAACTCCAAGTAAATCTCTGGCGAGCATTGCCATTGATGTATTTCTTCGAGTTTCGACGCCATTCAAATAAACCTTAGCCTTGCCCAAAGCGGAATCCAAGGGTATGGCGATCGGCACCGGAACCTTAAGATCCTTAAATTTTATCTTTTTGGTTCCTGGCGCGGGGAGAGTTTCTGTCGGCTTTATAAGTGTTGCTGTTGACGTACTCGGACTTCCTGTACCGTTAGCGGTATTTTCAATACTTATCGGTCTAGAAGAATTGACTAATAAGTCGAGTAAGTTTTGCTGATTTCGCTCCTCCTTTCTTCTTTGCTCAAGTTCCCGGAATAATCTAATGAGACGTTCCCGCAAATCATTGTAATTGTATCGAATACCTGATTCACTGACAATTTCTGACTTGACTGGTTGGCGCTCGGGTTTGACGTGCCAACCCCCTGCTAGGCGAAACACCCTACTGGGATTTTTATTACTTTCATCAGCTTCCATGATCTCGATGAGAAGCACTTGCAGTTCGCGCCACTGTTCCGGTGTAATAGGCTCCTCAAACAGCCAATACGGCTGCATCGACTTATCACCGCTAAATATGGTGAACGTCGGCTCTACAAAGTTTACAGCACTCCATTTTTCAAATTGTTCAGCCAGCGGTATATCGTCCCATTCGCAGAAAATACCGCAACAACGGGTGATATCAGCATCGGTGTGACCAGTGCCACCAGCGCCGTTGACGACTACATAGACACCGCGATCATCTGTTTGGTATTGTTCAATTTGTTGCCAGTCTAAGCCAGAGAGTTTGCGCCCTTTATCTTTTTTCTTACGATCGTCTGTGGAATAAAAGAAAAATCTCAAAAATGCTTCCCCTGGCTGATATCCCAGGTAATTGAGATGTTTTTCTGCTAATTCACGATCAATCACGATTTTATTACTCACGTCTTTGCTACTCCTGATTTTATTCCTGATTTTTCAACTTTCGATTGATTCAAAGAGTTGATAAGAGTCTGCAATTTAAATTGCAAACGGTCTATTTCGGCAGTTAGATGGTTGCGTTCTACCTCCATATCAACAATTTGTTGTTGAAGACAAGTAATTTTCCTTCGATCGGCTGTGTCCTTCTTCTGTTGTGCAGTTTTTTGTGGCGTGTTTTTAGGTTCAGCGACTGATTCATTAAGGGATTCAGTAGTTGGTTGAGCAAGTCGATCGGCTATACATTCACAGCACAAACCGCCAGTCAACTTCGCAAAACGACGTTTACCATCTTTGTGGTAATTGGTGTGGCACCATCCGTTTATGGTCATCAGAACCTCTGCTCTATTACATTTCAGTATTTTGTTGAGAGAGATTCTGAGAAAAGTAAAGAACTAGAGCAGCTTCAACTAAAGAACCGACACTAATTCTTTTGTGCGCTGCAAAAACACGAACTTTGTGGTCAATTTCTTCAGAAATTAATAAAGTTCGCTTAGTTTTTTTTACTTTCTCTGGCAAATTGTTTGTATCCGCTAACACAGTTAGCACTGTTGAGCTTAGTGATTCTGTCATCATAAAAAAGCAATAGTGGGTAAAAGATTGGTAGCCGTCCACGCTTAAAATTTCCTGACTGCGTGTAATGGTTGCCCGTGCATTGCAAAATCTGCCAAGCTCAAAGAAGAATGATGGAGCTTTGCTGATGTACGGCTAAGTTGTTACGCTAAAGTAAGAAAGTAAGGCGGACGTAGTACCTGTTTCAATGTCGGACAGGCTAAGACCGCAAAGCATTTAAGGGTGTGGTGATTGAGAATCCAGAACAGCTCAAAGCAAACTAAGGTTCCGAACAGCTCAGAATGTGGTTAACTCAATGTCTGCTATGGCTTAAGCTATTACTAGCTTGAGTTTGCTTATCTACCTTTCCCTGTGCCCTGTGCCTTTTACCTGCGAAGGATGCTGGTAAGGGCCCTACCATGCGTATTTACCACAATACTACCTTATTTACCAAAATGGATACCCCATCTCATATCAAATTTCGTTTTTCGGACGGTGACTATCCAGACCTGGAAAGTAAATCTTCCTCTCTTTCCAGTGCCTGCCAGAACAATTGTCAGAACCATCAAAATCCTTTCCTCAATGATTTTGAAGCCTGTGAAAGCCATAGTCCGAAGGAATCTCAGCGATATGTAATGGATGAGCGCACCAGGAAAAAATTTGCTGAGCTGATCTATGAAATGCGTGCACAGCGACCATATCGAGCATTTGGTCGCTTGATTGGCGTAACTCATCCCACTATTAAAGCTTGGGAAAATCTTGAAGGAGTTCCCGATCTAGAAAATCTTAAACGTGTCGCCAACTTCAGAGGGGAAACTCTTGAAGAATTCAAGCTATTCCTTGCTGGGAAGCAGAAACCCAGCCAATTGGAAGAACTTGTACAGCAAGTTCGTACTATCTCAAAGGAGGAGCTTGCTGTTGTCCTCCAGGTTATTGCCGAGCGGATTGCCTCCTGAATCCTTCTATTTCTCTTATGACTTTTTAATAAATGTATTTACCACTATTGGTAAATGGCGTATACTGGTAAGTAGCTTACTAGCACTATTTACCAATGAGTAGCAATGGCAAAACTAGCAACAACGTTTACCAGCCTTGACTTATCGGGGTTTGACTTAGATAATCACAAGAAGCAAAACCCCGGATACACAGGAATTAGCCGAGAAATGGTGGATTTTGCCTGTGCTGCCCTTCAAAAAAATCGGGTAGGGGTCGCAGTCCGCAGTGTCAGCGCCGCCCTCAAAGAAATCTATGGAATCGGGGGTAGCACTGATATAGTGTGCAAACTCGTCCGTGAATGGCGGGAAGATAATCTGTCGATGCTCAAGCAAGGAAAATCTGAAAAAGATTTAGCAAGTGCATTGCTGGAAGCCGTAGACGACGGATTGCTTGATGAATCGGAAGTGCCTGAAGAAATCCTGGCAGTCATGAAGCAAATGGGATTTGCCATTTACCGTCTCGCTTACCAAAAAGCAGATACCGTTATTTCAGGCGATCGAATGAAATCTCTCGCTCAGGAGAACGAAATTCTTCGGCAACAACTCAAGGATTATCCTCAAAATCAGTACGAGTTGAATTTTTACAAAGGGGAGTACGAACGCCAACGCGACGAACTGAGGGAAGCGTACATGAATCTGAACAAGCAACAATTGGCAGATTCTGAAGAATTTCGTCATCGGTTGGATTCTCTACAAGCCGATCGCAGCGAATTACAAGCAAAACTTACAGTTTCCGAACAACGTTTGCTGGAAGTTGCTGAATTTGAAACAGCAGCCCGCGATCGAATCTCTGAAATCTCTAAACTCAACGGTCAAATCGAAGCACGGGAACGTGAAGTTTCTAGCCTTCATGCTCAAATTCAAACTCTCCAAGCACAAGTTGGTGAGAAACAAGTCCTAGAAGCTCAACTAGAACAAGTGAGAACTCAGCTAAGAGAAGCTTCAACAACAATCACTAACCTGCAAAGTCAACAGAAAGTTAGTGGCGCTTTACAAGTCGATCGAGTTTTAGATGATTCAGATGATGAGCTAGTCACTGATGCTCAGCTTATGGTGGAAAACGAAACACTCCATGCTGATTTGTCGGATGCTCTTAAAGAAATTGAAGATTTGAAAGCACGTCTCGCTGAAACTCAAGTCGCTCAATCTGAAGCTCCCTGTGAATCTCAAGCTGAATTACTTCCTGAAATACTCCCAGAACTACTCCCTGAAGCAGTTTCAGACTCAGACTCAGACTTTGGCTTTGACTCTGACCCTGTTAACTCTGAGTCTGTTGAACCTCCAGCTAAGCCCTTTGAACCTGTTCCCAGAAATAAAAAGCTAAAAGTTGCTGTGGCTAAATGAGTAGCCGGCTAAATGAGTAACAGAAACAGAAACAGAAACAAACAGAAACAAAAGCTCAGTAACAGTTGCTGTTACTGTTACTGAGCTTTGAAGGAAGAATGGGTATTGCTAGAGAGCTAATAAGTGTTGAGTGGGTAGCTCAAAACTTGTAGCAAAAGTGGTGACTCAAAAGCTCGATTGCTGGGTAGAGAGTAATTAGCAATTGATAATTGGATTAAAGACATGATAGATCAAAAAAAAGAAATTCAGCTAATGTTGATGGCCAGATTTCCTTTGCTGTGGGTAGTGAGCCCAGAAGAGGAAACAGCCGAAGAAATTTTGTGTGATATAGCAAAAGCTAAGGAAGGGCAAATCTATTTCTGGGATTTTGCTCGTGGCTGGACAGATAACGGGACAGCCAAAGGAAATCCAATGCAAGCCTTGGAGCGGATCAGCAAAGCCCCAGCAATGGAACAAGCTACGGTTTTTGTGATGAAGGACATCGCGACTCTGATTGCGCCGGGTGCGAATGGGCAGATAGCAAGTAACCAACTAGCCATCGTCCGGGAACTGAAAAATTTGGCAGTGGCGATCGCCCGTGACCGTCGCTGTCTGATCATCATCTCTGACCAACTGCGAATTCCCCAAGAACTGCGTGAAGAAATTACCGTCGTAGATGTCTCCTTACCAGACATCGAGGAGATATCGAAGTTGCTCACTCGATTAGTGCCTGCCCCTGATTTCAAACTCAACGCGGAACAACGGCAACAGCTCATAAAGGCTTGCCAGGGGCTGAGTCGGTGCCGAATAGCTCGCGTCCTTGCCAAGTGCTTAGTTCTGGGAAAAGTTGATATTCGGGCCCTCGCTGCGGTCATCGAGGAGAAGCGCCAAACCATCCGGGAGACGGGCATCCTCGAATTCATCCCGGTTCAATCTAGTTTGGAGTCGATCGGCGGACTCGAAAATCTCAAGCAATGGGTAACAGTTCGATCGCGCTCTTTTAGCGATGAAGCCCGTGAGTATGGACTCCCCAATCCCAAGGGGGTACTGCTGGCCGGCATTCAGGGAACGGGTAAATCCCTGCTGGCTAAAACCATTGCTGCTGAATGGAAATTGCCCCTGCTGCGCCTCGATGTCGGTCGGGTCTTTGGCAGTATGGTCGGCGAGAGCGAGAACCGCATCCGACAGGTCATTAAGTTGGCAGAGGCGATCGCACCGGTGATTTTATTCCTAGACGAAGTAGACAAAGCGTTCGCGAACATCACGTCTGGCATGGATGGAGATTCAGGGACAAGCCAGCGGGTATTCGGCGCGCTCCTGACATGGATGCAAGAAAAGACCGCGCCAGTGTTTGTGGTGATGACTGCGAACCGCGCCGAAGTCCTTCCCGCCGAACTGATTCGCAAAGGTCGCATTGATGAAATTTTCTGGGTTGATTTGCCGAACCTCACAGAGCGGGAGGCAATTTTTCGAGTTCACCTCACCCGTGTCCGTCCAGAGCGAGTGAAGTCGGGAGACTTTGATTGCGGAATGTTGGCAAGTCAGTCACCGTCTCTCTCCGGTGCAGAGATTGAGCAAGTCATTTTTGATGCGATGCAAACTGCGTTCAGTGCCGGACGCGAATTCACAGAACGAGATTTGACCATAGCAATTACTGGCTGCGTCCCGTTAGCGCGGATTGCTCAAGGTCAAATTGACGAACTAAAAACTTGGGCGATTCGATCGGGCGCTAAATCTGCTAGCATCGCCGAGCGAAATGAAAGCCCTGTAACTCCCTACTCTCATCTCTCACCTCTTGAGGTTGACGAAAATTAATCCTTATCAAAAAGCGAAGGTAGCCCAAAGGTTAAATGCTTCGCTTTTTGGTTTTGGTTTATGAAATAAGTCATTTACTTTCAAAGAATCAGATGGAAGCAATTGAACTAGGCAAAGTATTTGCTAACCCTAATGTTAGAAGAGACGGATATCTTCTCAGAAAATTGATTCTGAGAAATAAACGTGCTATTGGATGGTGGAGTTATGGCAGATGTGGAAGCACTAACGGTCTTTTGTGGTTGCAAAATTACGCAGGCTATTACTCACCTGATTTCTGTCTAGAATTCCAATCTGAAGAAATAGCATTAGAACGGACTCGGAAAATTCTTGAAGAGTGGGACAAGAATGATAAACGTCCTACTTGGACAGTTTAATGCGAGAGTTTAAAGTTGAGGAATTGATCACATAAATTGAGGCAGAATATGGAACCCCATTTTGTTCATCCTTTGTCAAGCGTGGAAACGATCGATACCGATGAAGGTCAAAAAGAAGTAATGAATAGTTGGGCATTTGCCTCAATGATTTGGACAAGCGCCGTCACTGGCAACACAAATGCTTTAGCAATAGCCACCGAACTATTTACCAACAAAGATAAAGATGAGATTCAAACTTTTCTCGAAGCTTCTAAAGCAGGAAACGAAGCAGCTATAGCAGGTGCGATCGGAATTATTGCTTTTGCCATTGATGACAAATTAGCTGAAGCATTTGAAAATAAAGGTTCAGAAAATTGAAATAGTCGTGTAATGCTTCGCTGTAAGGAAGTGATGTTTTGAGTTTGTGAGTCAGATCATGTCAAAAGTAAAGATGGATGCTGAAACACTGTCGAAGAATTTGCAACACTTTAATGGAAGTGAGCAATATTACAAGCATTTCCTTGGACTTCTGTACACCGATGGAGTCAAATACTTGGCTGAAAATGCTGAAGCTTACTGGTTGATTGATGCGATTGTCTCCTATCAACACAGACTGAGGAAAGTTCGTAGTTTAAGTGAGTTTCAACTTTGGTTCCTTCATGTTGGCGATAAACATGAATTTATCAAGCCTAAATCGCCTAATGATGCTGTTTTGACTTGTTGGGAAGATACGCCCAAACTCGGAGTTACACCTGCCGTTATTCAGCAGATACCTTATACCGATTTTTCCCTGCCGGAAATCAAGCTTTTCTTACGAGATAGAGTTCTTTACTTGCCAAGCGAAAATTAAGCCTTGAAATGCTGTCCAGTCCTCCTACTCTGGAGACTGGACACAATTTCGCACTACATTATTCAACTAATATCAGGAGCAAATCAAATGACCGCTAGCGAACAAAGTTCCGATCGTACATTCCAAGAAAAGCATAAAAAACTGGCAGAATTGCAGGCAGAGGTCAACAAAATTTTTGCTGAAGCAATTACTAATCAGGTCAAAACTGCCGACTTTGCAACTGAAATTTGGGTTCAGGCAATGTTAGAGAAAAGACCTTATGTGGCAATTGCTTGTCGCATGATTCACCACAGCACAACTTTTCTGGGAGATGAATTACTGCAATTTCTGCGATATCTAGCTAAGGGAACTCTGGAAAAAGATACTGCGATCGTCTACTGGGCAGTCGATTTAATTAATCAAGGTTTAATTATCAACAACACTCTCAAAGAGGATGACCAAAATGGCAAATTTGAAATGCCAAATGTGTAAGGGTCAGCTAATATTTCTGGGTCAACTCGGATACTTGAGACATTACACTTGCCGACATTGCGGAATGATGTTTTACCACAGTCCCAAAATAGTCAGAGACGAATTCGACCGCATTATTTCTGTCAAATACTAATGAATAAACTCACCCTGACTCAAACCAAACAATGCAAAAATTGTCCGTGGAAAAAATCAGTAACAGTCGCTGATATCCCCAACTACTGCGTTAAAACTCATGAAGCATTACGCGAGACGATCGCTGATGAAACAGGCAATGTTTCTCAGATTAAATGCAAAAACATTACGGTGATGACTTGTCATAAGTCGATTCGATCGCCCTGTGTTGGTTGGCTGCATAACCAGCTTGGTAGAGGTAGTAACGTACCTTTGCGAATACAGATGATGTCTTATTCCAACGCCAAGGAAATTGAGGTTGATGGTGAACAAAAAGATACCTTTGATGAAACTCTTATTTAGGCTCAGGTTTCAACTCTATGACTCACAAGAAATGGACAAGTGAAGAAATTGAACAAGCATTAATCGAAGCTGGGTATTCTTGGCAACCGATACGTTTTTCGCCTAATCTACCTGTCAAGATTCTCATAGAAACCAACAAGCTTAATCGACAATTCTATTGTTGGGTACAAATGGATAGTGAGGGAAATGTTACTTGGTTTGGGAATAAGTTTCAAGCTGCTAAACGTGCCAACTTATTCTCGTTCAAACTTCGGTTTTAATCCACTTTCAGAACTTTAGGAGATTTACAAAATGTCGCATCTTAGTCACATCAAAACTCAAATCAAGAATCCGATCGTTCTACAGGAAATTCTTGAGGAGATGATTCGATCGGGTCTTAATGGAATTCTTGCTGGAGCTTACCTCGAAACAAACACCCAAATCTCTGACCCATTCGGCAACAGTAAGCTAGCAGAGTTTGTTATTCGACGCAAACAAAGCTATCAGGGTGGTTACGACTTTGGCTTTAAGTTGATAGAAGGGACAGATGAATATGAGTTTTTAACTCGTGATGGTTCCATCCATGCTGCAAAGAAATTTATGCAACAACTTTTACCCTGGTACGCACGGGAAACTACTCTAGCAGCATTGAGGAGTCAAGGGTTCAATATTGAGTCTCAAACTGAAGAAAATGGTGAAATTGTCATAGTTGCTGGTAAATGGTGTTAGGTCTTAACCCATAGTGCTTCGCATAGGGAATTCAAAAACTTTAACAGGAAGAGAAATCATGATTTGGACTTTTATAACCAACCAAGAAGGCAGCGATGTAAACCTTGAAATAAACGATTTCATTGAGATTATAAAATGTCTCGATCGTGCAGCCGATGCCTTGTTGATTACCACACGAACAACTGATAGTAAATACGAGACAGAACCTGGTAGGTTAGCACTGAAATTAGTTCAACAGTTAGGTTATGACTCAATTGATTTGTCAGATAGTAGCAATGATTAAGTATCAAAATCACGTCTTTAGCTTAAGTTAATGCTTCGCTTTTAAGGAGAGAGGAAAACAGTTAATCTTAATTGTTTTCTTCTCAAAACTATTAACAATATGAAACACATTGTCATCTTAGAAGTCATTGATGAAAAAAATCTGACAGCCGAAGTCTTGCAGGAACCGCCAATGATTTTAACTTGGTGGGGAATGTATTTCTTGTTCAATCGAAAAACAGTTGAAGATTCGATTACTGAAGGTCAAATCATGACTTACGTTTATGTCGAAATATACGGCTGTACACTACGAAGTATCAAGACTTCAGAAGTCCAAAAAAAGGAGTGAAAATCATGGGGCATCACACGGAAGAAGTAATAGACGAAGCTGCAAGAATCCAAATAGAGGTTGATAAAATCTTTGAGACGGCTCGATCGAATAACTGGAGTTTGGAACAATTTGCGATTAAAGTTCTCGCGGGAGCCACAGATTATGAACTTGGATATTTCTCAATTGCTGCTCAACTCGTTCAAAATGTGACCAAATTAGATGGACAAAGCTCAATCAATATCCTGAACTATTTGCTTTATAAAGTTCGTCAGTTAGACCCTTTGAAGATTAAGCAAGCACAAAACATACTCTTCCAGGGCTTAGTCATCAATAAACAGGAAACCGAACAACGATTAGCAGAAAAAAGGAGAAATTAGCATGAAGACTACTTACAAAGCTGATGATGCGGTAGGACAACTGAAACTATCGATCGCACTCCATCTGCTACCGAATCTGCCCCCGATTCCCTGCAAGGATTATCGGCTTATCGTAATAGATCCTCCTTGGGTCTATTCACTTCGGGAAACAGACAAAACTCACCGGGGCCGTTGCAGTTATCCATCTATGACCGAGGAGGAAATTCTCAATATGCCAATTAGTGCGATCGCCAGCGATAACTCTTATCTGCTGCTGTGGGTGACAAATAACCATCAAGCGCTAGGGTTCCGGTGCTTAGAAAACTGGGGATTTACTCATCGATCGACCTTCACATGGGAGAAGGTCACGAAGGATGGCCGACCTCACATCGGAATGGGTCACTACGGGAGGAATTGTACTGAGCACTTCCTGGTAGCTACAAAAGGCGAACCAGGGAGTTTTAGTACCCACGGTCTAACCAACATCCCGAATATCATTAGAGCGCGAAGACGCAAACATTCTCAGAAGCCGGAAGAGTTTTGGACGATCGCAAATCAACTGGCAGAAAAACTAGAGAATTGTGAGGAATTGGGGCAATTGTCGCAACCGTCGAGGATTGAGTTATTTGCAAGGCAACAGCGATCGAACTGGGATTCCTGGGGTGCTGAAGCTAATTTGCCTAAAACCTAATTCTTTTGAGGTTTCTGTTCTTAAGGTCTATTGGAATGATGTGAACAAAGACTGTCTTTCACTTGACTAATAGCAATTGAATACTTTCCCTAGTTTTTCAATGGAATTACTAGGGTTAAGTCTCTCCGTTAGTGCTTCGCTTTGAGATGTTGATTTGTTCTCTCATATTTACCATCATGACAACCGTTCATAACGACTGCACAACGACAGAATCAGAATCTAATGAATTGCCAGAGATTGCTGAAAACGGCTTTATTATTGTGAGTGACTTTTTCGCACATCAGCGTGAATTAATCGAAACCGCACTGAAAAATAGCGAGTTTCAATACCTGATAGAGTTTCATCCTTATGATCCGAAACAGCTTTGGAGAAAAGGTGCTTTTAGAGTGTATGTTTTAGAGGAACATCTTGAAGCAGCTAGAACTTTCTGTATATCGATCGAATTTGCCAACAAATCCAACAAATAATAGCGTAATAATTGGGTCGTTCCCAGTTCTAACAAATGTCTTCATCATCTGACATCAATATTTCAGGATTTCACAAAGTAGGAGATTTTCCATCGAATCAGCATCACACGGTTGTTACTGCCATCAACAAAATCCCTCATCAACTAGAGTTTTACGTTTATCAAGGCAAATTTAGCCTCTATGTTCCCCCTGAACATCTTGAGGCAGCCAAAGTTTTGTGTGAACCAATCCCTAAAACTTCGGGTTAACTTTATAAATTAATAGCGCAATAACTGGGTCGCTCCCAGTTTTCTCTCATGCCTTACTACATTTTGGTTACGAACGAACAAGAGATAGATGTCTACACCACTCGCGAAATGTTGACAACAGAAGAAATTCAAGATTTGGTTGGCATTGAAGGAGAGCCAGCCACTTTTGAGGTGCTAGATTCTTCTAATTTCTCTGACCCCAAGATTGTCATAATTTGTGATAATGACGTGGAACCGAAAGCGCTGAAACCGACTTGTGTAACTAAAAAGGGAGGCGTGATTTTCGGTCAGGTAGTTATTCTCGGAACTAACAACTCACTCTTAGATTTGTGTTTGCTAAATCTTGAGCAAGTAAAAATGGTGAAAGAAGAACTCAGATTGCACCAAAAACCACCCAAGCCACAACACGATTTTAGTGCTTCGCTGCGGGATTGAGATTTTCTGTAATTCGATCATTAGGAGTCATTCAAGTGCAATTTTACGTTTTAGTTAACTCAACAGGAGTTGAAGAAGTACAAGCAACTGAACTTCCCAAACTGCCAGAACTTCAAAAACTTGTAGGAATCCCAGGGGAAGAAGCTTACTTGGAACCTGTCTATCAGTGTTATTCTGACCCGTCAATCGTCATTCTGTGTGATGAGGAGTTCTTGCGGAAGGCTCATCAGCCAACTATGCTTACTCCGAGGCGCATCATCCTTCAGGGACAAGTTCTTGTTGTGGCGATCGATCCACAAATTGAAGATTTCTGTCTGTTGACTCAGCAGCAGGTAGAGCTTGTGAAACGAGAAACCAAACTCTATCAAGCAAATTTACGTTAGCCCTAACAAATCATGCCCCTCATCCTGGGGCGTGATTGCAACTTATCAAAGCACCTATCAAAGAACAACAACCAAGAAAATGGATAACAACCTGTACCGAAGAATTGTTCAGTATGCCAGGGTAATTGCTGGGGGGGATGAATTACCGTGGTCAGGTTTGTACACTGCTCGAAGTGTCTATAATCTGCTTAAAACTTCAGAGCCACTTTACCCAGAAGACATAGGGACTCAATTGGGAGATTTGTCAGGAGAATACGTTAATCAAATTATTTTGGCTTTGCAGAATGGTGGAATTGAAATTAAGTCAGTTCCTACAGAAACCATCAATGGTAGACCCAGAGTAAAATATACGATCGACACACCTATGCTCTATTACGTTTTAGTTTCAGACCAAGGTTTGGAAGTTCGATTCTCCAAAAACCAAGTTTTACCTGATATCCAAAGACTTCTGGGTTTGGATATACAAGTGGAAGAGAAAGCCTTCTTAGAAATCACAGAACATCAGTTCATTGACAAGAGTTTGGCAATTTTAAGTAATGCTGGTGCGGAGGATGAAGTAAATTTTGTCACTAATAACGGACAAGAGTTGCGAGGTTTACTTGTAATTCTAGGGATTGACGCTAATGAAAAGTTTTTCTTGATAAGTGCAACCCAAGTTAAATCCGTAATCCCTCAACTTCTTAGAAACTATAGCTGAAGTATCGTAGCTTGCGGGCGTGTATTAGCGCATCGGTAGTCAGTAGCTAGCATCAATTTTAGCGCATTTACGTGGAAGTTGCGCCCCACAGCAAGTAAAGTAATAATTTCTTAATCAGAGGTAACACCTATGTCCACACAAGAACCCACCGAATATGATGCGATACTCAGAAAGCTTTTAAATTCGCCCAATATAGAAGTACAGATTGCTGGAATATCTGAAGCTCTCAAATATGGCGATACTGGTTTCGATTTGATAGTTGAGCTGCTTCAGAATGAATCGATCGACCCAACGGTGATATCTGTTGCTAGCATTTGCATCAGCAAGGCTTTGAGGGAAACTGTCATCACCAAAGACTTTGACTGGTATCTTTTAGGTTATCCTCACTCAAATGACCCCAATGATACATTGTGGATTGCTTGCAACAAGCTCCTCGATCGAATTAAAAACACCTACAATGAGGAATGGTTCTTCGGAGGCGATTCCCAAAGTATTTGGTTTTCGCCGGGGAATTGGAATGAAATAGATAAGAACGATACCAAATATCTCCCGTTAAATCCTTTGTTTGAAATTTTGTCTGCCGAGAAACGTAGACGGCAAATCATCCTAGAATTTGGACAGGATTACAACTACGCTTCTGATAGTTATGGTGAAGAAGTAAATCGTAGAAATATTCCGCAACCCTTGAAAGACAGAATTCTAAATCAAGGGCTTCACCGGAGTCTACTTCCCATTTTTGAAGAGTTTTTACGTGTTTAATTAGCCACAGTAGCTTGCGAGCCGCTTTGCTTTCATCGCCATCGCCATTCCTAATTCGTTACTGGCACTGTCACTGCCATCCGCATCGGCATTGGCAGTGTCCAGGGACGCGACTAAAGTTTGATTTACCACCGTTTTACCAATCAGGAAGAAGAAAATGCCTAAAACTCATGTAAAGGTAACTCCTGGCGATCGCTCCTGATTCATCAAATCCTGTACTTCGTGAGTTAGTCTTTGGGCTTCCTCAGCGCTCAGGGAATCTTTATCATGAAGATTCAGGTAATCAGCGAAGAATCCTGCAATTACATAAGTTTGCCAGATAAACAGTTCGTTTTTGGTTCCGGCAATAGGACGGTCAAAGCTTTCACCTACATGAAAAATCGAATTATCTTCAGGATTTCCATAGAATTTAGGTGATTCTTCTCTGATCGGACTACTAAAAACTCTGTAACGTTTCCTAACTACCGATGTTAAATGGGTAATTGTCACTCCCGGCGGTGGATTATTTTTATCTCGGTAGTTGCCCTCGTTCATCCAGGCATTGAAAGCATCTATATTGCCAGATACTTGATATCGATCGCCTTCCTCACTCTGGTTTCCATAAGTAGACAAAAGCATTTCCTTGAATAACTTAAAAATCTCTTCATCTGATTGATTCATAGAAAAAGAGCACTTCTTCAAGATTTTGTTATAGTCCGTCATAACTTGGAAAGCATCTGTCACTTTTGTATGAACCGATAACGGTTTACTGCTTACTAAACCGGGATTTTTTCTTCTGATCCCTAAGTAAACTGTGTGTCGATCGCTTATCATCGCCGGAGCCATGTAGCAACCAGTTATTAGCTTTTGATTTGGATCGAATCCTAATCCCGCCTCTCTTCTACGTTTAGCTTCGCCCATACTCTTTACTCAATAATGAATTTTTTCCAGTTTAACGTTTTATTTGTTTAATGAGCAATTATTTAGTTGTGTAAAGCCTTCTTTACTATGTTTCTAGTAATCTTTTTAGTAATGTTTTTAGTAATGTTTCTCGCAATGTTTTTAGTAATGTTTCTCGCAATGTTTTTAGTAATGTTTCTCGCAATGTTTCTAATGCTTCGCTTGTGAGGGTTTGAGATGGAGGACTAAATAATGGCAGAATTTGAGACAGAACATGGTACTTGGGAAAGCAAAGATGGCAAACTGGTAAAATACACAAAAGAAAGTTGCCTACTTAATAGCTATGACGATTGGAGCGAGTATCACCTCCAAATTACCAGATGGCCAAAAACTACATCAATTGAGATTGTAGTGATTAGTGGCGATGAAGGATATGACTCTGAAAGCCGATGGTCAAACTCAACAGTTTATCGGTATATCAAACTGCCTCATGCAGAATTTGATGCACAAAGAGAGGAACTAATTCAGAAGATTGTCCAGCTAGCAAATCAACAATTTGGTTATATAACCTTTTAATAGCGCATATTTGGGTCGCTCCCAGAATTCTTACCATGTACGACCAAAGCAAGATAACGCTAGGCAAAACCATAAAAAATGCTCGGCAAGAGTACGGTTTTAGCCAGAAAGATTTGTGTAAATTGCTGATTGTGCCATCAGACAGTTTTGAGACGATCGATCGTTGTCTGCTAGCAAAAATCGAAAACAACCGAGTTGATGTGCGATCGCCTGAGTATGACTGGCTGATATCCAAATTAGCTGAAATATTTTCTTGTGATATTGTTTGGCTTGAACAAATCCGTCAGCAAACCGAAGTCGAACCTTTCGATTTCAGCAAAGCGCTAGCCGTATTTCCCGTTTACTTCAACGAGAAAACCTATGAGCTATAAAACAGTGTATCTGTATAGGGTGGTGGCAGAACAAACCGTCAATCGTAAGCTCAGACGGGCGTGAAGTTGTTCATCACTTGGACGAGAACAAATCTAACAACTCGCCAGAACCCCTGGTAATTTGTAAAGAGTGCTTCTGTTCACAGACGCCCTGAATGTCCGCTCTCTGTGACAAAAACTTGAAGTCGAGCGAACTCTGATTCAAGTTGAGGATTTGTGGTTATAAAAGTTAGAAATACTTACACATCACCCTTTGGCTACCCTTCGGCTACGCGGTTCCTGAGTCCTTCGACTACGCTCAGGATAAACTACGTCGAAGGGTAGTGCAAGGCTCAGGGCATCGCCTCAGCGTCGGAATGTGTAAGTCTGCCGATTTTCGGCAAAATTCAAGTTCAATCTACTTTGACCTTTCACCTATGAAAATATTTTTCCTTGACCTAGACGGTACACTCCGCCAAACGAAAAGCGGGGAAACATTTATCAACCGACCAGACGATCAACAAGCGATTCCCGGAGCTTTAGCAGCAACCGAATATTTGAGTTCAATCGGATTCATTCTCATTGGCATCACCAATCAAGGTGGATGTGCTGCAATTGACCCTGCCACCAACAAACCACGGAAAAGTTTAGAGGATGCGATCGAGGAACAGAAGATTACCCTAGAGCTTTTTCCCAAGTTGTCGGAGATTTATTTTTGTCCTAGCTGGGGTGAAAACTGTTTTCAAGTTTCTCGCTCTGGTGAAATCAATTCTTTTCAGGCGCCGATCGGTAACAGCGGTGGCTCAATCTCATGTCGGAAACCAGGACACGGAATGCTGTTACAGGCTGTTGCTGGCATTCATTCTGATGCTGACCCGGTTGACTGGGAGGATTCATGGATGAGTGGCGATCGCAACGAAGATGAAGTCTGTGCAGCATCAGGGATTGTCAATTTTATTTGGGCAAATCTCATGCTCAAACGGTTTGGCGGGGCTGATTGCCAAGAAACCCCCAACGAAATAGTTAAAAAGTTTGATCGACTGATTCAACACTAATTCAAGAGCGTTTTGCCGGATCGCTCCCGGCTTTATTTCCCTGAGAATGCAAAAACTTTTACTCCGAGGTTTAACTGCCATCACTTTGACTGCTACTGCTACTATCTATTTGCTATAGATAGAGACACAGAAAGAAACCCAAGAAATTGAGAAATATTTTGGTGAATATCAGGAAGCTTATCAGATCGGCATTCAAATTGAAGAACTAGAAGGCAATAGTAAAAAGTCACAATAATGCTTCGCTGTAAGGTGGTGTTGCTTTTCTCAATGCTATGAACTTAAAAGAATTAGTTCGGTTTCTGAAATATGAAGCCGATCTCGCTACCTTTTTCCAGACTTCTGCCAATTACTACCAGCAAAATCAAACACTACCTTCGGAAACTGAAAGTCAGAAAATCAAGGTAGCTTTAGCCGTCAGCGATCAAAAAGAAGGTCAGCAGCCAAAGAGTAATGATCCACTCTATCAACAAGCCTATCAAATTGCTCAGTCTATTTAATTGGAGCTGATAAGATGGACGGCATTAATATTTGGTCTGGCTCTGATATTGGGATTGGTGCAGCTCTGACCAATCCCACAGAGCTAGCTTTCCGAAAGGGCAACATCAAAAAGCGCTACCCAGTAGCATTCAGAGACGTGAATTTTCCTGATGCTGAAGCTGCATATCAAAAGCACAAAAGTCGTGATTTGCAGGAATCGATCGAGGTTATGACGGAAATCATTGAGTGCAAATTACAGCAACATCCGCGACTGTTTGAAGAAATTACCAAACGTGGCGGTGTTGAATGGCTTAAGCAATGCCGTCACATTGTTGGAGTCAAAAATAGTCGTTGGGAAGGCTACGGATTGGAAAGCAATTTCATCCTGTGCTTGGTATTTGCCTATCAATTGTGTAGTGAATAGCGGGATTGCCGGGTCGCTCCCGGTTTAAAATTATGTCTGAACCTAAGTCTGAAATCAAGTTTGCGATTCTTAAGGCGAGTTATTGGGTTGGCGATGCTACTGAATATGGCAGCGTTTACTGGTTACTCGAAACTCTAGGGAAATGGACTGAAGAATTTGAAGCAGCTCATTTCTTCGATACTCGATCGGCTGCTGAATTACGCTTAGCTGAGGAGAACCGGGCTTCTGAAAATCCTCATTGTTCCATTATTGAGGTTGAACTGTACCGCGATTAATAGCTAGCAATGAAAAGTACATTTTACTGGTCAAACTGGAAATTTACAGTCGAAAGCTCTTGTTATTATGACGATTCACCAGGGAATGTATTTTACTTAGAAGCAGTCGTTATGCCAGAACTTGAATTGGTAGCTAAGTCTCAGCTAAAAGGTTGGAATCGATCGCTAGCCGAACAAGCAGCTAAGTCAATGGTTGTCTGTGAGAATAAAATTGATGAAAATTATTACTTGAAAACTCTTTTTAGCTAATAATGCTTCGCGTTGAGGTTTTGAGTGAGTTTAATCAGTTAAGGAGTAAGAGTCATGACAATCACAGTCGAACAAATCAAGTCAATAATTGCGGGTGCTGAAGAAACACTGCGACTTTTACTGAACCAGCCAGAGTATCATGAAATAGCAAGCAGTGAGAAATTTGTCACGCAAAATGAATTAGGTTTGGCGGATGCTATTTAGGCACTGAACGAAGTTTATCAGGCGATCGAAGAATCTGAATGCGATTTGGTCAATAATCTCCCTCGTTACCAATTTGATACTTAATAGCGCTGTCGCCGGGTCGCTGCCGGCATCTTCATGAAAACTAAAACTGTTGAATGGAATCCCCCGACTGCTGAAGAATTGCCATGTAATTGGTCAGTTCAGGCGATCGGACCTGATGGCGGAGCTTATAGAAGTCGTGACGGTTTGGTTGTAATAATTTCTTGTTCGATTGAAAAAGACGGTTATTCGTGGGTTCATGTCTCCCTGTCTCGTAAAAAATCAGTTCCAACTTGGATAGATTTGGTCAAAGTCAAAGAGATTTTCTTGGGTGCGGACGCTTTAGCACTTCAGATTCTGCCTGCTCGATCAGAATGGGTAAATGTTCATGAGTTCTGTCTGCATCTTTATCAATGTCTCGATCAACGACCAATCCCTGATTTTCGCAAAGTAGGAACAATTTAATGACACTCGATCCAAATGACATGAGAACCTACCCGGTTCAACAAAAACCATGCAAAACTTGTCCGTTTAGTGGAGAAAAACCATTACCTCTCTCTCCATCAGATTTGGCAATATACTACGAAAACTTGATGGGAAACGGGCAACACATTTGTCATAGTACGAATAACACGAAAATATGTCGCGGTGGTAGGAATATACAACTGAAATGGTTGTGTGCAATAGGAATGTTAGATGAGCCGACTGATGAAGCTTTCAACGAAGCAGTAAACTGGGCATTAAATAATAAGGAGTCAGCAACGTCAACGACCCATGACTAAATCTTAGCAATCAATTCAAGCTTTATGAACTGCGAAATCACCTTCGGCAGATTAATCACAAATGCCTGATTGTATCAATCTATGAGTCAAATAGAACAATAGAACTGGCTCGTAGATTGACCGTTCGCACAGAAAAAAATGGAAGTTTCTGTGAACTCAGCCGAATAGAAAATGATTGCGCTGATATTCCGTATGAAGAGTAGCAAGTGTTAATCTCGGCTCTGGCAGCAGTTTTTCAAGCCGATAAAGATTGCTTTGAGGAAGTTCGGAAACAAACCCCTACCCCAACTTTGGACACTTCTCAAGCAATTTTCCCCCGTTTATCTAGAAGATCCATGAGCTATCAAACCGTTTATTTGCATCGTGTAATTGCCGAACAGACGATCGACCACAAGCTCCGACCCGGTGAAGTTGTCCATCATCTTGACCATGACAAAACCAATAGCTCACCAGACAATCTGGTGGTTTGTTCGAGTGCATCAGTGCATCGGCAATATCACACCCGGTCACTGCCTCAGAAATTTGAGTAAAAGTCAGGCACTCCATTACCAACAAATACCGTATTCGTAGTTGCTTTCACTTTCCTCAATGATGCGATAATAAAATGGCAGAGATAGGGAAACTGCAATGGTGGAACTAACAAAATACAGTTGGTGGGGCGAATCCAACGAGCCGCCACCGCACCTGAAAACTAAAAAGCAACTGGGTGAACTTGGTTTATCGCCTCTGAAACCTTCAGGCGTTATCGAAACGCGAAAATACGACGTGTTCCTCTACGATTCCACTAATCCTGAATCCTGCCGACCCAAAAGAAAGCCATCTCCAAAACAATTGGAAACCCTGGCTGCTAATCGCCTCAAAGCTAAAATCAAGCGGGATTATCGGGAATGGTATCGAGAAGTAGGTTTTATAGAAAGGGATAGGGTGAGTGCTGTTCTTTGGGCAAGAGAACAATTAAGCCAGAACGATTGGGTAATTCTGGATACTGAAACTACGGGATTGTACGATGCTGAAATTGTAGAGATAGCAATTATCGATCGCACTGAAGAAACCTTGCTCGATACCCTCATCAAACCTTCAATTCCCATCCCCGCAGAAGTAACAGAGATTCACGGGATAACAGATGAAATGGTAGCCGATGCTCCTACTTTTCCCCAAGTCTATCCCCGCATTGATGCAGCTTTGAAAAAGAAACGAGTGATTATTTACAATGCTAGTTTCGATATCAAGATATTGGCTTATTGTTGCAGGCTTCACAATCTACCCGTACTGCAATTATCCAAGCGCTCCGAATGCCTCATGGAATGGGCAGCACAGTGGGGAGGAGATTGGAGCTACTATTACGAAGATTATAAGTATTTTCCCCTGCCTGGTGGAGGCCACCGAGCGTTGGAAGATTGTCTGGCGGCGCTGGATTGCCTGAAGAAGATGGCAGGGGATTCGGATCAAATCAATTGCCCCGTGCCGATTCCCCAGAAAAATTCATGATATCCCAATCGATCGCATCATCAGGGAACAGCGATAATTGCCCCGGCGATACGTTGGATTGACCGCGATTGTGGTAGGACAGGTGACACGCGGTACACAGGGCGATTAAGTTTTCAGGGCGGTTGTCCTCCGGTATCCGGTTGCGATGGTGCACCGCCAAAGTTAAAGCACACCGTTCAGATTTGGTTAAGCCGCTTTGTTTACCGGGTCGGAGTTTACCGGGTCGGAGGCATTGTTGATGGCACTTAGCGCAGCGCCACCCTGCGTTTTCTTTCACCGAGAGCGCAATCTCTTGCCAATTGTCGGGATACCTCTTTGGTTTTGCCACAGCTCATTTCTCCAACAATATGGCGATCGCTCTGTTATCGAAGTGAAAGTAAATTCTAAATTATCAGCAGTCAAGGTCAACTTCAACGCTTTCTTGATTCTCCCACAGGAATTCTGCCAATAAGCGAAAATCTTCATCTGTGGGCTTATACTCGCAAGCTACTTCCCATGCTTCGGTCAAAGCAGCCCATTGTTCGGGAGTCTTAGGTTTTTGGCGCACCCGAGTGAGGAAATTGGTTTTGATGCGGGCTTCTGATGGCTCAATCCCCGACCTTACCAGTTGCAGCTCGAATGGGGGATGGCTGCTGTGGGCGAGGATGTCGGCGTAGTCGGTGTCCAGCAAATCGAGCGGTTCGAGCGGTGAGTCGGTCATCAGTCAGGCTTCAAGATCGGGATCGGGGACTGTTCCTCTATTCCAACACAACATCCACTCTTAGCGATCGTTTGTCACATCAAAATTCTGCTACTTTATCCGATTTGCCTTCCCCGAAATTCGAGGAGTTTGTCCTCTGGTCGTGAGGAGTTGCCGGAGGGTCTTCTGGGGCTGATTTCTTCTGACTTCGTTCGCCTGACTTGGGGTTGTGGGATGTATTGTCTTTGTTTTGGTTGGATGGCTGATTCTGTGGGTCCGACATTGAAAACCTCCAGCTTATAACATTGAAAGTACAGAAGCTAAGATAACACTACCTGTTGCACAAAAGGCGGCAACACATAACGTATGGATTGCCTGATCTGCCACCTTAGCTTTTTGATCTCGCAACATCTCAAGCTCCTTTAAGGCTTCTATCCAGGTTTTAGTAATAATTAATCGGCAGTCCTCATCAGAATCGTAGTAGTTTTCTTTCATCAACAGGTCGGGTGGGGTCATGCCTCCCGCTGCCCTAGGTCGAAATCCAAGAACGCTTAGATATATTGTTAGAGCTAGGAAAACGCATACTACAATCTTTAGCCACAAGCAGCAATAGCAGATATACTGATGACCTGGACTAGCTATAAATGCTTGGTTAGGTAGGTTAATCGAAAAAATGATTGAGGTGGCGCTAAAAGCCAAAATAGAACTCAATTTTGTATTGAGTGCATTGATACTATCATTAGTAAGTTTAAGTCGATACTCGGTGTAGCTGTATATTAAGTTAATATTGGTATGTTCGCTTTGTTCATCTTCTATTTGAAAATTTTCCATGTCCGATCCTCAACAAGAACCACCTAAGCCACAACGACAGAAAAAAGGTGCTCCCGACGAGCCTCCTGCTACCCATCCACAACACAAAACAGTTTCTAGGAGAGACGGTGCAGATCGCTAGGGCAGCTTGACTGGTAAAAGAAAACGACGAAGAGCGATCGTCAAACGCTGACCCTCCTAAAACCCCCATTATCGCATTCAACCACCGCTCCCTGGGTTTTTTAGTTTGTGACTCCTGGGCTGATGGCCGTTGGTGAGGAAACTTGAAAAGCAGCGGCTACACAACTTCTGTTAAGCTTGCTAGATTGGGGAGTAGTTTTAAAAATCAACCCTATGGATTCACTAACCTTTTTGCAGAACATCAACAGCAACATCAACAGCGCCATCATCAGCGTTTTGAACTTGGTGCTGTTCGTTCAACTGATAGTCGCCTGTTGCCAGGGAATCTACCGGGGTTGGACGATCGGTGAAGCAACTGTGGGCAAAATAGCCCTACTAGCTACAATCGCCGCAATCATGTTTCGCTTGTGGCAATCGTGGCCGCATGAGTTTGCGGTGTTAAGTGTGTGGCCTCAAGGCGCGTTCTGGGTGTTTGTTGGAGGATTAGTCGGCTGCACTTCCAAGTGGGGTGTCGAGCGAGTGTTTTCCCGTTGCTGATAATTATCGTTGCGAACCATCGCCTCAAACCGAATCATCCATCCATCCGCACTCCGAACAATCCCAATGAACCGGGGGCGTTCCGTACTGGGGATAAGTCATTTCACATTGGGGACACCGGCCAGTAAACAGTGGGTGCGTATCCAAAAGTTCTAACTGTTGCTCTGGTGTCCACCGTTGCCTCGGTTGCAGGATAAGTTCGTCGCCATAGTAGGTCGCCCCTTCGGGTTCCCACAGTTCCTCTGGTTCCGCATCGGGGTTTTCTCGAAAGTCAATGCAAGTATTAGTGTTAGGGCCTGTGGGATGCACGGCACAGATGAGGTGTGGGTTGCGGCCGTAGAGGAGACAGCGATCGCACTCAGGGAGTTTGGGCATGACGGGGCTGTTGAGGTTTTGATTTGGGTTTAGTTTCTCGCAAATTGGGGTGTTAGTGGCGATCGCAAATGGCGTTGTGTAGCGAGCGTGAGCTTAACTTGTTGCTGAAAGTGCCAGACTAGAAATAGCGATGAGGGCACCATCTTAAGGCGTTGAGGAGGGCTTGATGAAAAAAACAGGATTAGGCATTCAAGAATTGCTGTATTGTGAGCGATCGCAAATTCTAGCCATTGCCCAAAAACACGGAGCCTACAATGTGCGCGTATTCGGTTCGGTAGCACGGGGCGAAGCGACCCCAGAAAGTGATATTGATTTGTTAGTGGATTACGATTTAGAAAAAATTACGCCTTGGTTTCCAGGTGGACTATTGCTCGATTTAGAACAACTACTCAATCGCAAGGTCGATATCGCCACAGTAGATATGCTCAAAGAACGGATTCGGGAGCGCGTTTTGCAGGAAGCTGTACCACTATGAGACGGGAAGCCCAACGGCTGCAAGATATATTAGATGCAATAGCCGCAATTGAGCGATATGCTAGCCTTGGCAGGCAGGCATTTGATAACCAAGAATTAATCCAAATTTGGATTGTTCATCACCTGCAAATTATTGGAGAAGCAACAAATGCGTTATCGTCCGAGTTGACAGGTCGATATTCCCAAGTGCCGTGGGCGCAAATTGTAGCGTTTAGAAATCTGGTAGTGCATGAATATTTCAGAGTTTCGCTAAACCTAGTTTGGGCGATCGTACAGAATAATTTACCTCCGTTGAAAATAACAGTAGAACAGATTTTACAGGAATTGCTAGATACGTGAGTTCAGCAGCATTTCTGGCAGCAGCGTTTTTCCCCAGAGTTTCTGGCAGCAGCGTTTTTCCTAAGAATTTCTGATGACCGTAAAAGCGCCCCGTGATCTAATGCAGTCCAAGCGCCTTTACTGTTAATTGAACTCAAAAGCAAGTTAACGAAGGAACTGCTACTTTTTAGGGAGCGATCGCTCAGAAACTCGCGTTGGCTGTCCGCTTGTCGCAGAACTCCGACATTCAGCTCTAGTTTCTCTCCCCGCCACTGGAACTTCCCTCAAAAAATTCCTGAGCTATACCGCCTCTTTCTAATTGAAATTCGCAAGCAATCCCCATTAGTTGCAATTATTTCGCCCTTCCAGAAGAGTGTAGTTTCAAGAATGGCAAGAGATTGAGGATATTTTACTTCAACTTGATTCATATTTGCTGGATAGTGGATTACCGAGCCTTTCTTAAGACAAGCTTCTGTTATAAAAAATCGGTGAGTCGCTGATTTATAGGCGTGGTATATGGTATACATTTCTCTTGATTTTCACTTACATCCTCTTCCACCCGCCCCCGATCGCATCCAACTCAACATCACTCAACACTTTGGGTTCCATCCCGTACAAATCATTCAGCACCGCCTTGACGTTCGGAAACACAAAATATTCCGTCAGCTTGCCAATGCGATAGTTAAAGGGTTGATATCGGTGTTTGAAGTACAGTTCCACATTCCCCCGATGTTCCCAAAGTCCCAGCAAATTAACAACCACATCTGAGTAATGCGCCCTCACATCCCGCTGCACCTCGGCGATGCGTTCCTCGATCGATCGAGTAGTAATTCCAATTTTATAGAAGCAGCTTTCGTCAGCTTTGACTTCCAGAAAATAGAGCGCGTTCACCAGAATCCGACGAAGTTGCGTTCGATAAATCAGCAAATCAGCCCGCCGTTCATCCAAACAAGATAACTCCGCAGCTTCCGCAATCCCTACAGAGCCTTCTAACTTCATTAACTCTGATAGCAGCAGCGGTTCTTGGACTTTGTTGAACAACGCCAGGGGAAGCGCGCCGACGGGGATTTTACCCAAGTCGGTAAACTGATAAGAGCGATCGCCCGACGACTCCACCAATCCTTTGAGTTCCCACCGAAAGTTTACCAAGTCTTTGGGAATCGATCGCTTTTGGGCCCCGTACTCTTTCCACAGCACTTTCAATTGTTCTAGTTCATCACCCTTGAGTTCGATGTTGAAATTATTGTAGAGGGGCAGCGATGGGAAAGCTTTGGTTTTAATCCGCTGTGACACGGGCTTGCAAGTCTCCCCGGTGTGCGCGAAGTGATGTTCTTTCACCGAACCCTTTTTTGCTGTCAATCCGCCACCGCAGTAGAGACAAGTTAGCTGAGTTTTTCCGCGCACAACCTCATCAATGCTCGTCAGTTCGCCACTGAGAGCAACGCCGTATTTTAGCCACATAGTCAAAAGTTCTCCTAAAAGCAGGTTTTCGTAGATGCACCTGCTCCACACGATCGAGAATTGTAACAAATCCAGGGGTGAGGGCTTCTGCCTTGGGAAAGAAAGCTCTAGGCATTCCATTTGGGATGCGTGACTTTAATCCTTGCATCCCAAATCTAAAATCTAAAATCTAAAATCTAAAACTGCTCGTCACCAATCGGGAATTTCTTCAGGCTCCGAGTCTGATAGGCCTTGTGACAGTTGCTCTTTCGGTAACGGCCCAGCGGGTAATTCATCCTGTACGCGGGGAAATACCTCTTTCCCCGCGTAGGAAAGCATCGATAAAGAGGCGATCGCTCCTTTGACTTGCTCCGGCTTCACCTCTAAGTATTTCTGCAACTGTTCGAGGTTACTGTGGCCGCTGATTTCTTGAATAATCCGCAGCGGAATTCCGGCGTTGCTCATCTGAGTCAGGGCGGTGCGACGGAAGCTGTGGGTGGAGGCTCCCTCGATGCCGGCGCGATCGAACGCTTCTCTCAAAATCCGATCCGCTGAGTTGGGATGCAAATGCTTCCAGTGGTGGTTGGGGTAGCGGCCGGGAAATAAATAAGTCTGACCCGCGTTGGGTTTCCAAGATGTTAGGAGCGATCGCAAATCCTCTATCACTGGAATCGTCCTGGTTTGGAGTTTTCCTTTGGTGTTGCGCTTGCGGAAGTTGATTGTAGGTCGGACTGTACCTCTGGCAGTGTAAATATCGATGACTTCCAGGGAACAAGCTTCGGCAATCCGGCAAGCCGTGTAGAGACAAACTCCGAAGAGGGTGCGATCGCGTGAGGTTAGCAAACCTTCGTTGAACAAGAGTTCGATTTCCTCTTGCGTGAATATCTTGGCCTGCCCGTGTCCCTCTATCTTCATCTTGGTAAACTCGACCCGATACCACAAAGTTTGCCGCAAATACTGCATTGCTGCATCGGTAGACGGGGATTTCTTAACTAGGGACTTATTTGTTACGTTTCTTAATATCACGTCCTATTTTGCAGGTATCTCGGCTTTACCCCTAATCCGCGCAATCCTTTAATCCGCATCATCCGCGATTCTGACTTTTTATTATCTGCATCTCTTCATCACTTAATCCATACAGCCGCGCTACGATTTGGTCTATTTCCTGTTCCCATTGAGTAACGTTTTGACCTTTGGCTTTAAGGCATTTCTGGACTAGGGTTTCTATTGCTTTTTGTTCTGCTTCCGTGGCGGTAGGAAGAGATTATGTATTAAAAATCTACCTCCTATTGTTTGGAGGAAATAAAGCATTTTCTAGCCTGTCAATAGTTTGAATCGCGTCATCAATTTCTTGCCTATAAACTGTGACAAATCGTGAATGACTTAGAGGATTCATCACTATACTGAGATATTGATCAATGTCGTGTTTTAGTTGCTCATCAATATAAGTTAGTCTATTGCCATTTCTATCTGTTCCTCCGTCTTTAATTGGTTGTAAGAAGTTATTAATTGTTAGTTTCCTTTGGTCTTCTCTATACATTACAGACAGGCTCTTTTTTTCACAGAATTTCTTGATTAAAACTTCAAGGGCTGTGCGTGAATATATAGCTGCTGCTTTGAAGTCGTTTGCATTTAGATATTCTTTTGCTTTGGCTAGATAGTCTTTGTCTTGAGCAAAAACTGGGATTTCTAATTCATCATCAATGCGTGAATAGAATAACTCAAGATATAGCCAATTATCTCTAGTATCAGATGCCTCAATTCTTTGCTTCATGATGTTATACCATTCACGATCGTAGGTCATAAAGAAAGTTTGATAGTGCTGAAAATGGTTATGTAAAATATTGATGACTGGTAGACGGTTTGACATATCTAGTCCAATCAAAACATCGTCTAGAACTAAAATATTGAGATCGCTATCGGGACTAATGAGGAGTGATGCGAGATAAAGCGATAGGGCGATCGCTGAAAGTTTGGCTTCATTGAGGAATTGATGAGGAGAGTTGATAGTTTGTTGTAAAAAATCAACTGTGAGTATAATTTCTTTGCCATCAATTTCTTTGATATCTGAATTATAGGTCAAGCCTAGAAACTCTATTTGAAGCTGGATTGGATAATTAAAATATAGTAATATTTCTGCTGCTTTTTCCTGTAATTGTTCTAATAAGTTTCTTACTCGATCAGTAAATAGATCTAGTTTTTGTTGGAGTTCTCTAGCTTTTCTTTTATGTCCTCGATGTGTGGGAATACTTTGTTTTATTTCTTGCCATTCTTCTCCAATTATGTTGCCTGTAATGCGATCGGTGCTATTAGCTAATAAATTTTCGATTAATAAGTTAAAAATATTTAGTCCTGATGCTTCTCTTTGCAGAAAATAGACTTCTAGTAGAGATTTGTAGTCTAAGATTCCTTTAGTTTTTGCTGCATTCCGAATCAGGTTTGCGCCAGTATCTCTAGCTGTCTCTGACCATGTATGAATACTATCACCTGTATCATCATTATTAGAAGTAGTGACTTTAATAAAAGCGTCTTCGGCTGTGTTTGCAAAGCGGTTGCGATGATCTGAGAAATTTAGGTTTTGGATATAGGAATCTATAAGCAATTTTGTAGCAAGTAATAATGATGATTTGCCACTGCCATTTTCACCACAGATGAGTAAGTTTTTACCGTCTTGTTTTAGGTTGATGGTGTGATTGCTGTAGAAGGCTCGAAAGTTTTTGATATCAATTTTGGTGATGCGGGTCATGGTTATTTTTTGCCCTCGATGATGCGGATTACTTCAACATTATCTAGGAAAAATAGATTTTTGGCAATGGGATGATCTTTGTGAAATAGTTTCTGAAATATTTGCCGTAATTCTGTCATTTTGTCGCCTTTAATTTTGTCTATATTTGGCAGATTCTCTGACAGGAGATAGCGCATAAAATATTTATCTTTGGCATGGAGTTCTTCGGGTAAATAGAGTTCATATACTAGCCCGTCAATAATTTTCTCAAAGTATTGGGTCATCACTTTGTCTGTTGATGCTTGTTCTAAGCCTTGACCGACGCTAGGAATATCTTTGAGGGCGGCGGTGAGGTGGAGGACATAGCCTACAAGGGTTTCTATTGCTTTTTGTTCTGCTTCGGTGGCGGTGGGAATAGGTAATTGTTCAACATGATTTTTCTTTACTTGTGCAAGGACTTCCCCCTTTTCTGGATTAATTTGTGTATAGACAAAATCCATGATTTTTGAATTTATAATGCCAAGAATGAAACACAATCTACTATTAACATCATTTTTAATAATTGCAATATGTAAGTTGTCTCTTGCAATAAATTGATTTGAAATCAAAGTTGCAATTATAGAATCACCTGTTTGTCTAATACAGAGTTTTTCCTTTGCCTCAAATATTGCAGGATTACGAGGTGCTGCTAACCATTCTCCATAAAGTATCCAGTAGTTGTTATCCCAAAGAACTTGATATTTCTGAATTAGACTTCCCCTTAACAAAGGTTTCCATTCTGGACTAGGGCGATTACCTTCTAATACATAAGGTTTATCACGCATGATTTTATCTGTTTGTGGGGGCTTGCCCTTCCCTTTTTCAAATGGTTTTACACCATTAAAAACATCACAGTAACTAGATAAAGGCAAGCTTCTATCAATGATCCTTCTGTAAATTTTTTGAACTATTTCATTGGCAACTATATTAATAGTATTTCCATCCGTAGGAATTGATTCGTGAGATATTTGGTGAGATGAAAAAATACCATTGTCGCCAAGTATATCTATTTGAACAGACAACAATGGTTGTTTTTTTGCTTTAGAGAGATTTTTTATAAATACAAAAGCGTGAGTATCTACAACTGCTTGAAAAACTTTTGTTGATACATGAAGAAATTTTAACCAAGTGTAGTAAGTAGAAAGATATTTACGAATTTTTTTATATGTTACCGAAGATAACCATGTATTTGGAACAATCATAGATAGGATACTATTCACACCTTTTAATAAGTCCAGACATCTTTCCAGAAAAAGTAAATACATATCTTTCTGGTAGTCTTGATGCTTATATGTCTCAGTGAAGTATTTCTGATTCTTAGTATCTAATTTTCCATAAGGCGGATTCCCAATCACAATATCAAAACCATCAGCAATCCCAAACATCCACTCAGGAGCGAAAAAATCCGCCGAAGTATTTTGATTATAAGGATTCCATCTAGCCAAACTATCAGCCAAAGCCACCTCTAACCCCGTATCCTTCAACAAAGCTCTAATCTCATTGCGTAACTCTTGATCACGCAGACGATACTTATCCTTAGTCGCCTTTGATCGTGCCATAAAATGCTTTTGTCTAACCTCCTTTAACTCCTTTTCCCTTTCCTGAACCGCAGGACTCCGCAAACTCATCTGAAGTGGCAAACTAATCAAACTATTCGCCGCCACAAACTTTGTTTCCAAATTTGGCAGAGGCAAAATCCCCCGATTCGGTTGGTTATTATCTACCTTCTGCTCCACAATCAGCGAAATAAAACAGCGTAACTTCGTAATCTGCAAAGCAATGGGCTGAATATCTACCCCATAAATGCAATTCTCAATCAAAAATAACTTACGCGGATAGTCCTTCTCATTATTAGCAAAATCATCCTCAATCTGCGCCAAACGTTCCCTTAATTGACTCACCGCCGCATCCCTAGCTTGCTCATAACTAATCTTTTGCGCCTGTTGTAAATCAGCCAACACAGGCAAAATTTCCCTTTCCCTCTGTTGATTTCTCCAGCCTTCATTATGAGGATCGAGCTTTGCCAAAATATGCACCATTTTCTGCAACACACCCATCGGGAAAGCCCCCGAACCACAAGCCGGATCGAGAATCTTGCAATTATCCAAAGCCTTAATTAAACACTCCTGAACTGCATCATCACCCGCAAAAGAATTTACATCATCAAAGGAAAGTAATTGCCGTAACTTCTGCTCTAACTCAGCCTCTTCGCTTAACAACTGATTCTTGAGATAAGCAATCAAACTCTCATCCACCATGTAATTCACAATTTCACGGGGCGTATAAAAAGAACCCGTTTGCTTCCGCGCCGTCGTTTGGGTTTCAGGATTGTAAGCCGCCAATAAATTCTCAAATACCTGCCCCAATAACTCAGGATCAAGCGCTACATCTTCTTCAAAAGGTGTATTTTCAGCGATCGTAAACTTATAGTTCTTAAAGATTTCGACTAAGCCACGCACCTTATACTTCTTGCGACTTGTGCCAAAATCTGCATTTAGATCCACATCTTGCAACTCACCAAAAAATAAATCATTGGGAACTGACAAAGGATTTTTCGGATTGTTGCTAAACCCATCAATCCTTACCTCTGGCTCATTTTCATCGCGGCGATCTAAACACTCAAATAAACCACCATTCAAAAACGGAATATCTGCAAAATAGTCATCTATTACCTGATTGGGTTGCTGAAAATAGTCCTGATAGCGAAACGTATTATGCACCATATACCGCGAATTGCGTCCGCCCGAACTCTCCTTAATAAATTCGCGCTTACCCTCTGTATTCAGCGTTGCAAAGAATAAATTCTGCAAAATTGCCTTGTAATAAGTGCTTTCCTGCGGTTCTAAACTCTTGAGAATCGACTGAATATCTTGCTTATCAAACAAAGCATCAGGAACTAATCCCTTCTCTTTGAGGAACCACACAAACATCAACCGTGTAATTAACCTAATTAAGCTCTCCTGATTGTCCTTAGCATCCTTCGGGAAAACCACCTGCTTACAAGCATGAAAATACCAAGTCGAAACCTCTTTGTAAAACTGCTTATTTAATAGGCTGACATCAAGTACCTTTTGCCAATATTTATATAATTTGTCAAAGGAATCCACCCGATCCTTACCTGCATTTGGAATCTTGAGATCCGCCAAAATTTTCTCATGTCCCGAATGTGGCTGCCTAATATCAATATCCCTTAGCAGCGTTACCTTGCCCGCCTTCTCCCCTTCCTGATCGCGCTTATATTTTGACCTTTCCGTATTGGCAAACGCGAGATACTCACCATCAGCACCCGCATACTTAAACACCACCACCACAGGCGTATAGCAAAACTCCCGATTAAAAGCCCGCGATATTTCCGCTAACTGCGATCGCGTTGGCAATAAACCACCCTCGCGCCCTTTCAGCGTCACCCCAAAAATAACAATTCCCTCATAATCCTTAGTAAATTCCTGTACATTTTCCAAGGCGATCGCCCCTCTTCCCCGAAATGCGCCATCATCAACCATGCCTAAAAAATAAACATCATTAATAAGATTGAAAGATTCGCGATCGCGGTAAGTATTGGTGAGAATATCGCTAGCATCAATAGAGCTATCTATTACCGCATTAATCGGCACTTGCAGTTCCTTGAACAAAGCGCGTAAAGCAGGTAAAAAATCTAGCTCATTAAAAATGCTAAGTTTCATGTTTGTTTTATTTTTCCAAGACGGTTTTTCTATTATGTAGTAAGGCTAACCAAAGACCAAGCAACTAAATCAAAGTTATCAGGCTGAAATTTTTCATCAATCTTAACATTTTGCTTGATTGTCCCTAAAGCCATTTTGTCACCTTTCTTGAGCAGCCCTAACAGATCCCTTGGAGCATTACCCATCGTCTTTTTCTCAGTGCCATCCTCCATCACCTCAGTTTGCACCGCCTGACTACTGAGCCAAACCTTGAGCGCATTAACTAACTCTGCGATCGCAACCTGTCCCCCCTGATCCACAGCATCAGGTACAAATCGCTCTTGGTCTTTGTTTACAGTCAGAAAATCCAACACCTCTTTTTGATTGTTTAAAACCAGCTTGCCTGACTTGTCGATATAAATCAAGTCAAACACCTGATATTGATGATCGAGCTTCTTCGATGGTTTTGCAGGATAGCCAAGTAAAGCCACAATGCCGTCACGAGCGCCTGTCGCCATATCTTCCACAAATCCCGAATAAACACCCTTGGGCATCTGGCGATATTTATCCTTGTCGCGATTAAACTCAGCGAGTAAATCCTGTCGATAGCGCTCCAAAGACAAACTATCAAAGCCTAACCCTTGCTCGCTTACCTCAATGTCATCCCAAGTGATCAGCATTTGCTCCATCATACGATCATTCATCTTGCGGTCAAAGTCCTCATCATGAGCCATCTTTGCAAAGCTGTCAGAGAACTGATGATCGACCTCTGACCCAGCTAACTTCATCGCCGCCATCCGTTGCTCTATCCGTCCTTGCAGATTGAGGTAAGAATTAATATTGGCTGAGGGCCAGAAGTTAATCCCGAAGATTTGCGCGTTCGGACTACCCAAGCGATCGATCCGTCCCATACGCTGAATAATCCGTACAGGATTCCAATGGATATCGTAATTAATCACCATATCGGCATCCTGCAAGTTTTGCCCCTCGCTGAGTGCATCAGTAGCAATCAAGATATCAATTGGCTTAGTTAACTTATGGTGAGTTTCAGTATGGTTTTCTGCGATCCAGTTTTTCCATTCTGCAAAAGCCTCTAACCCTTGTTTGTCAGATTCAAAAGTCCATTCTTTTTCACGAAACAGCTTTGTATAGGGGGCAAATCTTTCGAGGATTGCTTCCACTGATTGTTTGCGAGTGTCATCGTCTGAGTATGAGCCTGTCCCCGATGCGATCGCAATCTTCTGAAACCCTCTCGCTTGAAGCTGCTCAAACAGATATACCGCTGTATCTCGATAAACCGTAAAAATTACCACCTTGGGATTATAGTTATTTGCGCCCGAGTTCCGCTTTTTGAGAATCTCTGCAATCAGAGCCTTCAACTTATCATCACAGGATTTCAGCCGCTCCGACTTCTTGGAAGTTGGAGTAATTTCTTTATCAAGTTTTACAGCAAACTTTTGCAAGTTAACCGCAAGTTTATCTAGAGCATCTAAATCTTCTTTCAGATCCTCTTTAAACTTATCTAAGTTCCCACCCAGATCAATTTTTTTAATACTAATCCGGCGTTTCTGACCTAGCGTGTACTGCTCAACCGCTTCTGTAAACTCATCGTCATTTTGCTCATCATCCAAGTTGAGCGGATCATTTTCTAGGATTACAGTTTTTGCCTTGCTTGCTTGATATACCTTAATTTTGTCCAAAGTATTTTGATGATGATCCTTAATCTTCTCAACTGTTGAATAAAAGGAGAACCAAGAAGACTCTAACCGCTTCACCATCAGAATATAAATCATTTTGACCAGAAAGCGATCGCGCAACTTTTCATCACGCAATATATCTTTCTTTACCCCTGAATCCTCGTCCAAATAAAATGCTGGTTGATAGCCTGACAGCATCGGTGGGAAATGCTCAAACAACTCCTCAAAGGTTTCAAAATTACCAAGCTGATGTGGCGTTACAAACAAATTTACGGGCTTATTTTTGATAGGAAACATTAAATCAGTCTCCTGACTCTCAACCATCTTTCGAGTTCGTGCTACGAGCAAAGAGTCAGTCAATCTAAAGAAATCATTACCCGAAAGTTTTTTAATAAAATCGCCAATTGTAGGATTATCATCTTTGCGCCATTCATTAAATAGGGTCTGCGCTTGCTTAAAAGAATAATCAATATTTTTCACTCCCAATTTTGCATCATAGCCATGCACATTTCCCTGCACCATTAGCTTAAACTGATTCCTGGCATCATTCAGAGAATTATTGATCGGTGTTGCTGATATCAACAAAACTTTGACATCTTGATTTTTCTGCAAAATCTGCTCAACCAAAAACTTATAGCGACTAGCCTTGTCATTCCGCAAGTTATGACTTTCATCAATCACAATCAGCTTAGGCTTATCGTCACCAAAGAACTTATCAGCGCGATCAGTGTATGACTCTAAGCGAGACTTACTCATATCCGTATGAAAGCGAATAAAAAACTTGAGCTTGTCTACCTCCAACTTAGATGTTTGATCTTCCTTGTAGCGTCTCCAGTTATTCTCCAGTTTCTTAGGACAAAGCAATATCACCTCACGCCCCTGCATCTGGAAAAACTTCATTACTGCTAGAGCGCTCCAAGTTTTACCCAAACCCACCGCGTCCGCTAAGATTGCCCCATCATATTTCTGAAGCATCCGAATTAAACTCAAGACACCTTTTTTCTGAAAGTCATATAGAGCATTAAAGACAGCCGTATTTTCTAATCTGCCCACTTGACGATTAAACTCTGGATCGTTCTCAATTTCTAGAATTTGATTGCCAAATAGCTCAAACAAAATCTTGTAGTAAATATCTCGTGGCGAATATTCGATAAATATTTTAGCGATCGCCTCAATCAAATACTGCTTAAAATCAATCTCTTTACTCGTACCATCCTTAGTCAGAATCGTTTTCTCTGTATGGGCTTGGGGCTTCTGCCATAGTGTCTCAAACCATGCAGCTAGCTCTTTATATTGGCTATTATTTCCCGTCTCAGCGATATTTAACTCCAGATTATTAGTATGCTTTAAGCCTATCCCTGCTTCGGTTAAATTTGAGCTGCCTGAAATAAAGTATTTGTTGCGACCGTCTTGGTTTGATGGCTCAAATAAGTAGCACTTAGCGTGACAAAAATTCGGCTCTAACGTTTTTGCTTTCACCTTGTCCTGCTTTAAAAAATCAACTGCTTCCTGAGCCAAAAAACTAAGCTTCAGGGCTGCCTCTATTGTAATATTTTCATTTAGTAAATCTAGGGGACGATCATCAACTCGATTTAAGTTAACGATGTCTCCCAATACTAGGCGAAACTCCGTAATTTTTTGATTAACCTGCTGCGAAAGATAAGCTAAAGCCCCAATAGTGAAATAGCCTGTAACGATGTCAATAGTACCTTGTTCTGTATATTTAGCAATCCATTCATGGACTTTCGGATTCGGATTTTCGTTGTCTAATATCATCGTTCTTACCCCTTAGCTCAAATACTCGTTGCCACTGTTTCCTTTCTTTGGCTTTCAAAAAACTGTTGAGTCATACAAAAAACAAGTGTTTTGCCTTTTAGGAAAGCCAGAAGGTGAGTATCTAGCGCTTACCTGTTTTTATATTACACAAATTTAGTGGAAAAATCTGACTGCTGAACTAAAATAATACAATTGAAACGATCCTGCTAATGATTTAAACGATTGAATCAACAATTGGGCATAAAAAACCAGTTTTTCTACCGCCAGATTTGCATCTGGTACACAAGCAAATCTGGCGGGTTGTCACCCCCGTGAGTAAAGCAGTAAACTCTCAGCCATTGGTGCTTGTAGGCTGCAATCACAGCAGCTCTAGCATTTCTAGGTGGCCCGGCAGGAATGCTCGGAGGCATGGCCGTACTAGGTTTGACGGGGTTAATTGCAGATGCCTTAACAAAAGTAGGGTTAGAGGACTTGCTGACAGCAATTTATTGCCAAAGGCGCTTATCTGAGCCACACGGGAAACTTTTAGATGAGATTGAGCAATTATCCCTGTTTGATGGCGATATCAAAGAAAGGCTCAAGCAAACCGTGACAGATGGATGTGGCTGTTCAGCAGCCAGCGCTGCAAACCTTTCAGATGTTACCAGGGAGGCTCGCGCCATTTTAGAAGCTGTCCCAGGGATGACACCAGCACACCACAGGGATTTTAACAGCTCCAATCCGATTATGAGACTTAGGGATGGAACAGCGGTTAGGGCTTGGAAAAACCCCCTCGGCGTTGACCACATTTTTTTAGCCGATCGCGATGGCAAAATGATTTACGGTGGCTTCGTAGGCTGGATTCACAGTGAAGGATTGAACCAAGCTATTTCGCAGATGAGAAGCAACTTGACTTGACATATCACTCGGACAAGGATGGCGATCGCCTTTGGCTGTCAGGAAAATCGCCTTTGGCTGTCAGAAACTGAACAAAAATCAACCTAAACCAAGAAAATCAGAATAAGTCAAGCAAAATCAACCTAAACCAAATTAAAGCGCCGATCGCCTCGTGTCGATCGCTCTGATGCCTTGCGTATCTGGCACGGCTCCAAAATGCACAATCTAGCGCGTTGTGGTGGCTGTTGGGGTGATTCGATGGTTGGCACGGTCGGAGCGCTGCCACGGCTGCCACGATTCGCAGGTCTAGCGCTGTTGCCACGGTCGGAGTGTTGGCAAGGTTAGAGCGGTTGCGGGTCTAGCTTTTTTACGTTAAACCTTCAGATGTATAGGGTTTCTTGGTCAGGTGAGATATATCATTCTTATGTTCAAAAATCTTGGGATTCGTCTAATCTTCACTGCCGGAGTTTTCTTTCCTTCTTTTTCTGGTGGGAGTGTCGCTACTCCCTTGCTCCAAGTTCAAAATCCCAACGCATATCCAGAGGCTGACAAAAATGGAGACTACCGCATTGTCAACGGAAATAGTGTAGTCATGCCTTTTGTGTGGGAAGCCGTAGATCCAGAAGGTTTGAATGTTCGCTGTCAAGATAGGACTGGTCCGAGTAACCGACTGGATATGCTTGAGTTGCCAGTTGATAGGGTTATGCCACCTGGAGAAAGATTTGATACTGTTGGAATTTCTCTTGACCGACGGGGAAAACCTTGGCTATGGGTTGGTACTTCATTCAGTCGATTTCGCTGCTGGGTCAGAGCTAATACAAATTACGTCCGACCGATTCAAAGAATTAATCGCAACCTATAGCATTTCTCACTATATTGAGGTATGTTGAATTCCTTTAATGGTAAAGTTTTTAGATTCAAAAATCTCCCTCATGTGACTAATAACCGCTATAAATGCTTGATGTTTTTAAGAAGCTGGCACTTACAGAAAACCCGTCACAGTCACAGTGTAGCGGGTTTAAAGGTTTTAAAGGGTTTATATCAATTGCGTGATTGTTGGATAGAGCGAGAAACATTTCCAATTGCTTCAACAGCGTTTTTGTTTCCTAAATTAAACGCTAATGCCCGCTTGAAATTGACTAATGCAGTTTGGTATTCTTGCTTTTTCACTGCCGTGTATCCTAAACTCATGCAGGTTTGGAAAGTTGGGCAATTACCTCGTATTTCCATCACGTAAGGTTCGATAATGTTAATTTGGGTAAATGCTTTTATATCTTTCGGTTTGAGGAGTAAAGCTTGTTGAAAATAGCTGAGAGCCTGAGCAGCATTTGAATTAAGCTGTTTTTCTCCCCGATTAATACAGTCGTTATACGTTAAGCAAATGCCTTCTGACCCATAACCAGACGAACCAGACCCGGAACCGGATGAACCAGACCCGGAACCAGGGGAACCAGACCCTGAACCAGGGGAACCAGACCCTGAACCAGAATTGTGACAATGGTATCCACTGCTACTGTTATGACATCCCTGGGCATTAGTGCCACCTGAGTGTCCCCAGCTATTTTCTGTGAGTGAGACAGTAAATAAAGCTAAAAAACTTACAGTTAGGGCTTTAGATACTTTGCGATTGATTTTCATGGGATTTTATTTAGGTGTGATATTGCAGTCAAACAAGCCGTAGATGCAGCAGAATCAAGAGCGAGTTGCGATCGCGTTTCGATCACCCTATAGCGTCTCGCATAAAAATCCACCTCTATCTCTACCTTAATTCCCTTTTTGCTTTGATACGTCTGTACAAACACGCAGTTATAGAGATTTGACGTTCTGAAGCAGGAAATTGGTATATCCTGATGAAGCTGTAGCAGTGTTAAGCCTTTGGTCAATATGTACCTATCCTCATGAAGCTCTAGCGGTTTTAAGCCCTGGGTCAGCATATACCAAGAAACTCCCGCTTAGTATCATCTCAAAATTTCATCAATTTCCGAAAGCTTTTGTTGTAAAACTTGGCGCAACTCCGTCAGTTGTTCGGCGCTCGTCGAAACCATCACTACTTTCGATAACTTCTTAACCCCCCGCACCAATGTTGTGACTTCTTTCGACTCAGAAGTGACTGATTTTAGGTATTTAGCCTTGATCTGTCCCACCAATTCGCGAGTCTTCGCTACCGTCAAATCTTGCTCAATCACTTGGTTAGTCGCTTCCATCCTTTCCTTCTTAGCCTGACGCTCAGAAGTCTTTAAAGTCTTAGGAGATAAAACCGTCAAAGCTAAAGCGTGCGCTCCTTTCAGCCCTTGCTCTCGAATTGCTGTCTTCAAATCCTTTGGCAGGGACAACATAGGAATCAAGTTAGCTTTCACCGAAGCGGGATTTAAAGCTAAATCCAACAAAGCTAACAGCAACTTTTCCTCCGTTTCGCTCACTCCCAAAGATTTCACTCCTTGCTGCTGTTCTTCTGTCGCAGCCGTCACGAGGGCAGTCAGTTGATGAGCCTGAGACGAACGCTCCAAACGCCGCAACACTGTTGACAGTACAGTAGAAATCTCTTCAGCCTCACGGCCGGTAGTGGTAGCTATTTCCTGAATAATCGCCTCAGCCTTATCCAAGGGGTTGAGGTCTTCGTGATGGATAAACGTCAACAGCGCTTTGCGATGTAAATCTTGAGGCATGGGGGCAGTGACAGCCCGCATTGTTTTCCAACCCAACTGTTTAGCCGCTTCCCAACGGCGCTGTCCGTCCCATAACAAGTATCTTTCACTTTGAGGAATGACGATTAGTGGAGTAATTTGCCCGTCGTGAGCCAAACTCCGAGCCAAAGTTTGAATGCTTTCCGGTGTAATTGTCTGGCGAGGTTGGTAGTGATTGGGGTCAATTAAATCTACAGCTACTTCTAATTCACCCGACTGCGCTTTCAGTTGCTCTCGCAAAGCTGCCATTTGTTGCTCTAGCTCTGGAGATGGTGTAGCTCGCAGCCTCTCTACTTCAGCTTGTAATTGGGCAATCCGTTCGGCTTGGTCAGCCGCTTGATAAGCACCCGCAAAGCGTTCGTTTATTTTAGGAAGTTTACCCATTAAAGTTTTCCTTTCTTCACTAAGGTAACGAGGTCGTCAGCGATCGATTTGAAGTCTTTGCAAGCGGGATGGGCTGGGCGGTATTTTTGTAAAGGCAGACCGTTGGCGCTCGCATTCTTGAATTCTGAGGAATCTCGAATCTGCGGGTATAGTTTTACTCGCAGTTGTTGGGCGACTTCAGGTAACTGCTGGAGGTACTGGCGGTGAATGGCGCGGCTGTTGTCATATAAGCTGGGAACTAAGCCTAAGACTGGAGGGCGTGGTTCTAGCTTTAAGTCGTCAGCAATTCCAATCAACCACTGCGTCAAGTCAGCTACGCCGGAAACAGATTTCATCTCTAACTGAAGGGGAATTAGTATGCCGGTGGCAGCCGCAACTGCATTTTCGCAAATGATTCCAATGGTGGCAGGGCAGTCTAAGATGATCACATCGTGGCGCAGAGGATGGCTCTTTAAGCGATCGGCTAGCACGTACTCACCGCGTCTCCGAATGACTAAATCGCTTGCCACCTGTGCGGTAGCGGGATGACCTTGACAGATTTCGATATCGGGATGGTTCCAAGCCGAAACCAAGGGCCAATTTCCGTCGAAGTCTTTGTCAAACACTCGGACAACTGTGTTTTCAACTTCTGCGTTCGGTAAGCCACAGAATACATCTAAAGCTCGTTGAGGGTCGAGGTCGATTAAAGCTACTGTGAGTCCTCGCTTGCATATCTCGTAGGCTAGATGTACTGCTAACGTTGTTTTCCCAACCCCGCCTGCATTGGCTAAAATCCCAATAATAATTTTCTGCTTTGCCATAACTTCACTCAGAAAAGTCGTATTTTAAGATACGACAGAAAGTTTGCCTCGTCGTATTTTAAGATACGACAGAACATTTGCTTCGTCTTTTAAGATACGACTAGCGGTGCTGTATTCTTTTTGTTAAGTGGCAAGCTGCTGATAAGCTTGGCATGGAAGATGTAAGAGGAGCGGTTGAGAGTGAAGAATTTGTGGCAACGGGGGGCGATCGCTCTGATTTTGTTAGGGATTATTAGCGGCTGCAACTTGACTGAGCCATCACCGCCGTCTCGACTTCCTCAAATTGGTCGTGAAAAACCAAGGGTGCAGCAACCAAAATCAAGCACCAGAGAACCCATCAGCTCAGCCACCAATAACCGCAACTTACTCCTGGGAAATCCCAGCAATGCCGTTCCTAGCATTGCCAGCATCGACAACTATTTACTGGTGAAGCCCCAGTACGTGATGAGCTACAACAGTAAAACTAAGACCGCCAACTGGGTTTCGTGGCAACTGAACCGCTCTTGGATTGGAGCAGCCGATCGTCAAGACAACTTCCGCCCCGATGATTCCCTGCCCGCTGATTGGTACAAAGTGCGACCGAGCGATTACATGGGAAGCGGCTATGACCGGGGACACATTGCACCCAGTGCCGATCGCACCCGCAACGAAGCGGACAACAGCAGCACATTCCTGATGACCAATATGATGCCGCAAGTACCAGAAGTTAACAGAGGCGTGTGGGGTGACTTGGAAGAGTATTGCCGGGAATTGGTGGCACAGGGCAAAGAACTTTACATCGTAGCGGGGCCCGTAGGGAGGAAAGGCAGCATTGGCAGGAAGGAGAAGATTGCTGTGCCCGCAAGGAATTGGAAAGTTATCGTGGTTCTCAACCAACAAGGATTGGGGATGCAGGGAATTACGACCAACACGAGGACGATCGCCGTGATGATGCCCAACGATGCCAGCGTCAAGGGGAAAGGATGGAAAAGCTTTCGAGTTCCCGTAGCAAGAGTTGAACGCGAGACGGGGCTAAATTTCTTATCTAATGTCCCGCCCCAGGTTCAGCAGGTGATTGAAAGCAAAGTGGACAGTCAGTAAAAAAAGGATAAAACTTACTTTTTTGCTTGAGACTTTTAACCAACTGCATTAACATTTAGCATTAGGAATCCGTAAGAAGCGATGAATAGAAAAAACTTGATTAGCCAGTTAATCCTGAAATTATATTCTCGATCAAGGTAAGACCAGAGGGGAGGAAAAACAATTAGGAACATAAAAAAGGAAGCTATAATACCCATCTGGAATGGCTTGCCCTCTGTGTAAGAGAGGAATAATAAAATTCCTAGCATAACTAAACAGTAAAGAGAAGCAAGCCAACTAATTACTTTGCCAAGCGCGCTCATATTACAACCTCTGTTCCTGACTCTAATTATGGGTGCTATGTAATGAGATGAGTGAACTAGCCAACGCTGACCTGTCTGTTGCAATCAAGTCTCGACCAGTTTCGTAGACAGCCCCGCCACTCCGCCACCGTCCGTCACTCCAATGATGTACGCATCAATCTCAATGCTGCCCACTCGGTAAACCTGCAACTGCGATAGGTTCTGCTTCAAGACGCTCACTAAGTTCTGAAAGTGCTTCACTGTTTCGCGTTCTTCTTCATCGTGCCAATCTTCTTCTTGGGTGGCGGCATCAAAGAACTCATCGACTGTTACTACTTCGACTGAAGCATCGGGTGAATGTTCGGTGAGTTGCAAGAGTTTCGGCGGGGTTAGCTCTCCCTGTGTCGGCCAATGAATGACCTCGAAGGGGGCATCGGTTTCGCTTCCGAAGAGTAAGCCCTCGGAAGCTTGTTTGAGTTGGGTGGCGATCGAGTCGGTCATGATTGCGGTGGTTCCTCAGCTTTACTGTGATTGTACAGTTGGTGTTGCTACAGCGGGCTTCGAGGCGATCGCTCTGGGAATTCTGAAACTCCTAAAACTGCCTGTGGTGATGACGCTGGGTGAGTTTTGGTGTTTAGTTACGTCACGGCAACCTTGGCAACTTTCTTCGTCGGTCACGATATCGATCGTCCTCAATCTCCTTCAGCCTCCATCTCCAACTCATACACCCTCAAACTCGGATGTTCGCCAATCAGCCGCCAGCGATATCCTTCAACCGTTGGGGTAGATCGCGTTCCCTGGCGGTACAGGAATATCGGCTCGTTTCTCATCAATGCCGTAAATATCTCCCGCTCTCTGTCTTTGCCATCATCCCAGATGAGGTGAGCTTTGCCGAAGTAGCCCGCACCCATCAAACTAGCAAAGAGCCATTCCATAAGAGCTTGCTGCTCGTCTTGGTTAAGCGTGGATTCACCGTAAGTGTCGATTATAGGTATTTTGGATTTGGGCTTGAGTGATGCGATGAGGGCGGTGGCGAGGTTGATGTATTTTTTCATTGGTAGGTGGAGATGCGTCTAGTTCTAGTTAGTTGGGATGAAAGATATTCTTCGGTCGAGCGCACGTTCGGAACTCGCCCACTTAAAGAGCTGTTTTAAGGCTTATCAACCAAACGACTGAATTAACAGCCAACAAAAAGGTATAAAAAATATAGATTGATGGAGCACCCATAGCTCTCCCTAAAGAAGGCATTTTAAATATTTTCAAAGAACCGAGCGGGTGAACTAAACCTTTGGGTATAGAACCAGTATTAAAACTTTCATCTAAAGCCCTTTCATCATTCAAGAACTCAGTAACTTCAGCGGCTCTTTGCATATAATAAAATTGTACTCTCCAATATGTAGCTTCTAAAAACCAAAAACCAAAAATTATAACGTATCCCAGCGGAGTTAACGCATTTATTTTGCTGGCAAACACCCAACCAATTAACGCTACCCAAATGGTAATAGCTGCCGTTTTTACCTGCTGCAAAATCGTACTGAAATTAGCTATTTTTTTCTCTAGTTCCTCTGCTCCTTGTTGCAGCATGGCTAGCTGAAATTCAAATCGATCCATATTTGATTCGGGGATGGCTGATTGTTCCTCTATCGTTTCTAACTTTAAAATACCAAATTGCAGCAGTTTTACTTCCCGAACGGTTGCCCCCACCACTGCCAGCATTCTTTGTTGAAAGGCGATCGCCATTTGTAGATAAGCTCGGACTCTAACTGTAGCCGCTGTTTCCGATTGCTCGGCGCTCCGTACCAAAATGCTATGGCTACACTCACACCCAGAGAATAACGCCGATGCAATTCGATGTAGTTGGCAATGTAGCTGTGACAATCGTGGCTCATCCATCGTTGCTTGGGAGTACGGTCTGTTTCTCCTATATACAGCACCAAGGGGAGTTCGTTGTCGATAACGAAGTAGAGGCAAGTACGATCACCCCAATCCGGTTTTTCGCAGAAGGAAAGATTGTGTAATTCCAGGGTAAACGGGTCGATGCTGTTAGAGTCACAGGGATTGGGTGCGAGCTCGAATAGACTTCCCTGTCGCGGTTGGTCAGTGCCTTCAGATTGTTGGTGTTCAAAAATGCGCTGTTTCCAGCTTTTTAGCGCATCAGAACTCATCGTTAATTGAGGAGATTTCGGGGTTCTGGCTTTGGATTTAAATTCAGGGAAAAGTTCGAGTGGCTCCACGGATTTAAAGATTGTTGAACGATCGCTGCTGTCAAGTTTAGCTCAATGGAATTATACCAAACATCACGCTCCCGGTAGTAATGTCTCCAAATATGGAACTGCTACTGTCACAACTATACCAAACTGATGACCGTGATTCTTTAAAAAACTAGAGAATTCATGAATGGAAATTAGGAGAATTTGGAGATTCTGTTACAGATTCCTTAGTTTTTTGATGTAAATGAAGGTTTATTTAGCCAAGTTTCGGAAACCGTTGCCTTCACGTTGCCTATCTATTCGATCGATTCTTAGCTCTTCATAACAAATCGAACCAAATCACAGCAATTTATAAAGAAATGCTACGTCAGCTTTTGCGCTTCTTACGAGCTAACAATCCAGGGCGAAAGAAAACCATTATGCTTCGCTTTGGGGTGATGATGTTTTTGCTCTTTAACTATGAGAATCTATCATCATCATTCTTTATCAATCCAAAAAAGAGTTGAACCGGACATAAAATCCCAACAGATATCTCTGTTCATTTCGGGACGTTCGACATTTTCCAGACTGTCCGAAAGTAGGCACGATCTGAAAGCTCAATCGGAAAACTCATGAATCTAGAGAAATTAGTAAAGTTTCTGAAATATGAAACTGACCTCAACAGATTCTTTGATTCCACTGCTGGATACTATTTTCAGAACCAAGTGCTTCCATCACCAACCGAAGCTCAAAGGATAAAAATAGCCCTAGCAATAAGCGACCAGATAGAAGGGAAGCGCCCCCAAAGTACCGAGGCAACCTATCTAGCAGCATATAAAATTGCAGAATCTGTTTAACTACTGACCACTGACCTCTCATTCTACTGGGAGGTCAGAACTCATACTAACCCTAAAACACATGGCAAGAGATTTAAGTGCTTACAATGTACCAGCAAACTGCTGCTATTCCTGTCCGTTTGGTGGGAAAAAACCGATCGACCTCCCCCCCCAAACGACTCACATACTATTACGATCAACTCCTCAATGGCGGCTCCCAGCACTTATGCCACAGCGCGGAAAAAACTATTTGCCGAGGCGGACGTACTATCCAACTCCGATGGTTTTGTTTGATTGGTATCATTGAAAAACCTACCGATGAAGCTTTCAATCAAGCTGTTGCAGAAATTGAATTGAAGAGAAACACAAACGATGGAAACGGTAGAAACGATGGAAAAACAAAAAACCTCTCAGAAACACATTGATTTGTTTCTGAAACCCAAAGATTGTTTCTTCTTGTACAATCCCTCTAATTGGTGTCCTGGGTGGGCGATCGGTCAAATTGAGCTTCCTATCCCTACTAGCTATTCCCGTTGCTTGACTTTGGTTCGTGATGTTGAAGGTGGCTGCCATTGGGTTTCTGCTAAAAATGTTGCCATTCGAGGGGGCAATCATCGTCAAACTCACCTTTTCGATACTTACGCAGCAAATGCTTTCGATTGGGAGAAAATCAACAGTTTTAAGCCAATTATCTGGTGATTCTATGGAAACCTTAAAAATCACTCAAGAACACATTACTTGGTTTTCTGAACCAAAAGACTGTTTCTTTCACTATGGAAATGTTTGGTGTCCAGGTTGGGCGGTTGGTGCAATTGAATTACCGATCGTCCCCTGTTACTCCCATTCCTTTATCTTAGTTCGATATTGTAGTGGCGAAAGTCATTGGTTTCCTGCCAACAAGGTTTTGTTTCGCGGTGACAGTCATTTGTTCGACAGTTACATCGGAAATACTTTCGATTGGACAAGAATTAACACTTTCAAGCCTCTTGTTTCCTAGTTTTTTACCTAACAGCAGCAGTTTACCAGTTCGCTACTGGTTTTTTTATGCTCAATTCCCCCGTTTCCAATGCTAATGCTGATTCACCTTCTTTGATTCAGCACAGATTTGTTATCTGTTACGCCTATTATTCGCTGGGTGCTGCCACCTAACATGGTAGCATTATGTTCTTGGCTAACTATGAAACTCCTGAATGGATTACTGATTTTGAAGAAGCCTATTTCTTTGAGTGTAAGGAAAAAGCAGAACAAGTAGTTGCAACTCTACAGCAAAACTTCAAAGCTAATAATTTCGCCAAAGATTCTGTCTCTGTTATTGTAGTTAATTGGTCAGAATCCAATTGACGTTTTTGGCTTTTATCTCTATAACAAACGGGGATAAAAGTCAAGTTTTTAGTCTATAAACTCAAAACAAGGAAAGGGATATAAACTAAAAATAATTTATTAGTTGATTACGGACATGGTGTTAACAGCAGGACTAGCCACAAAACTATTGCGATCGACAATTGCCGATTACAATTTCTGGCCTCAATCCGAAGGCGATTCATTGCTGGCAATTAGAAGAGCGAAACAGCCTTTGGATGACGTAGCTATCCTTTCCAGAGATGCTTCAATGCGAAGAGCTGCAATCAAGGCGCTGAATCCCGAAGCCCCTACTTACAAAGCTCCGGCAAATCGGGCAATTTCTTATCAAACCCTTGATGAACTCTTCCAGCCTTTGATTAGAAATGCGCTGACCGAGTTAGCGACAGTTACCCAGAATCAAGGTTTGACGATGGACGGAACTGTTCCGGCAGAGGCGGTTTTTGGCATTTTAATGCCGATCGAAGCTATCGAATACCTGACTGAACTTTACCAAGTTTTCAGCCAGCTACAAAACCCCAAAGTTATCCGGGTTTCTGATGATGCTAGTCCCACTCCCGACGCTTACACCAGTCTGATGATTGTCGGAGAGTCAATGGAGCTTGAGGTTATTATCGCTCAGACTCTTTTGATTCAGACCTGATTCCCCACCAGACGCGGGATTGTTAAGCGCGAAACCCAAATTCTTCTCTCTCAAAGCTAGTTTCAGCCTTGCTTCAGTAATCTCTTTCTTGGTACGCCGATGCCAAGAAAGGGATTGTTTGTCTATCAAATTTTAGGCGGTTAAGCTAATGCCAATTAGAATCACATCTCCCACTCAACCCAGCATTCAAGTCGGAGGATTGCCCTATTCTCTCCCCGTTACAGCAGTCACTGACACTAACACCAATACCGATGTTCGTTTCAAATTAAATGGTGTAGTTGTTGGGACAGATACCACAGCCACAAATGTAGGAACTACTGCTGCACCTATCTATCAATTTGGAATGTCGATTCCAATTAATACCGCAGGTGTTCACCTAATTGAAGTCGAGGATATTTCTGGAACAGCTCCAGTTACAGTTCGATCGACCGCTCAAATCAATTTTGAAGTCAAGGTCAATGCTCCAACAATTGCCTTACGCGCTCCTGTTCTTTACTCAGGACAAACTGTAGTAGTTGCTGATGTAGCATATCCGCCAACTAACTCTTTTGTCCGTTTCACTCTCAATGGCACAATTATCAAAGAATCTCCTTGGATTCCATTCGAGACAGCCATCACACAAAATGGAACTCTACGCGCTGATTTGATGGTTGGCACGAGTGTTGTTGCTACCGCTTCTCGTGAGGTTTCTCTTATTCCTCCAGAGCCGGCAATCGTTGGGCCACAAGGTCCGATCGGCTTAACCGGCCCGGCTGGCCCGATCGGACCTCAAGGCGTTCCCGGCGAGAAAGGCGATCGCGGTGATGTTGGTCAGCCTGGAACTCCCGGCGCAACAGGCGCAACTGGTGCAACTGGTAATCCTGGCGCTCAAGGGATTCAGGGAATTCAGGGGAATCCCGGCGCGACTGGTGCGGATGGTATGCCCGGTGCAGCAGGTACACCCGGTGCTACCGGCCCGGCTGGTGCTACCGGCCCGCAGGGTATTAAAGGTGATCCAGGAAATCCCGGCGCTCCCGGTGAACCCGGTACAGCAGGTGCGATCGGGCCGGCTGGTGAAACAGGAGCACCAGGTCAGAAAGGCGATCAAGGAATTGCCGGTGCTGCTGGCGCGACTGGTGCGATCGGTCCGATCGGCCAGAAAGGCGATCAAGGAAATCCCGGTGCTGCTGGCGTAGCAGGTTCTCCCGGTGTTGCTGGTGAAAAAGGTGAACCAGGCAGTCAAGGAATTCAAGGCATTCAAGGTTTGACCGGCCCTGATGGTTCACCTGGTCCTCAAGGAAATCCCGGCGTTCAAGGTGAACCCGGCAGTCGTGGTTTACCAGGTGAACCGGGCGCTCAAGGTGCTACTGGTTTACAGGGTGTGCCTGGGATTGCCGGCCCGCAAGGTGATAAAGGCGAGATTGGTAATCCCGGCGCTACCGGTCCGGCTGGTGAAAAAGGCGATCGAGGCGATCAAGGTCTAGTTGGCGCTACTGGCTCTCAAGGAAATCCAGGCTTAACCGGCCCACAAGGCAGTCCCGGAATAAAAGGCGATCGTGGCGACCAAGGAATTCCCGGTGATATTGGCGCAACGGGCCCGGCAGGTTTAACCGGCCCGCAAGGCGATAGAGGCCCACAAGGCGATCGAGGTGATCAAGGAATTCCCGGCACGGTCGGTGCGACTGGTGATCAAGGTTTAACCGGCCCGCAGGGTGCTAAAGGTGATCGCGGTGATCAAGGTTTAGTTGGTGAAGCTGGCGCAACGGGCCCGATCGGTTTAACTGGTGCTCAAGGTTCTAAAGGTGATCGGGGCGATCAAGGTATCGCTGGCGATCTCGGCCCTGTTGGTCCGATCGGTTTAACCGGCCCGCAAGGTTCTAAAGGCGATCGTGGCGATCAAGGAATTCCCGGCGATATTGGCGCTACAGGTTCGATCGGTTTGACGGGCCCGCAAGGTCAAAAAGGCGATCGTGGTGATCAAGGAATTCCCGGCGATATGGGCGCTACTGGCGCTACAGGTTCGATCGGCTTAACCGGCCCCGCAGGTCAAAAAGGCGATCGCGGTGATCAAGGAATTCCAGGCGAAATGGGTTCGCAAGGTTTGCAAGGTAATCCCGGCACTCCCGGCGAACGTGGAGAGCAAGGAATTCAAGGTACACCGGGTGATATCGGCCCGACTGGTCAAATGGGGCCGGCTGGTGCAACTGGGCCACAAGGTGGAACAGGGCCACAAGGTCCTCAAGGGCGACCCGGCTTGATTTGGCGCGGAAACTGGAGCCCAACATTCCAATACGCCATGTTTGATGCTGTTGCTCATAACGGAAGCAGTTACATTGCCACCGGGCCGAGCATCAATAATCCACCGCCGTCGATCGCCTGGACTTTGGGAGCTAAACAAGGCGACCAAGGTTTGCAAGGACTTCCGGGAGCTAAAGGTGACACAGGAGCGATCGGTTCAACTGGTTCAACTGGCGCTGCCGGAATTCAAGGTGCAACTGGTCCCGCTGGAGCACAAGGGCCGACTGGACTCAAAGGTGATACTGGTTCAGCAGGTGCAACCGGAGCCACTGGCGCGACTGGTGCGACTGGTGCAACTGGAGCGCAAGGAAATCCAGGTGTCGCTGGTGCAACTGGTGCGATCGGTCCTAAAGGTGATATTGGCGCAACTGGTGCGACTGGTGCTCAGGGAATCAAAGGTGATACTGGAGCGCAAGGAATTCCCGGCGCTGCGGGTGCAACTGGTGCTAGAGGTGAAGCCGGAGCTACTGGTGGAACTGGCGCTGCGGGAGCCACTGGTGCTCAGGGTGTTGCGGGCCCGAAAGGTGATACTGGTGCAGCGGGCGCTCAAGGAATTCAAGGTGTTGCCGGCGCTGTTGGTGCAACTGGTGCAACTGGCGCGATCGGACCGAAAGGAGATACTGGTGCTATTGGTCCAGCCGGGCCAGCCGGAATTGTTTGGTCAGCGCCAATTTCGTTGCCTTTATCGTGGAACGTCACAGGCAACGTAACTTATCAAACCTGTGGGAAATTGGTTCGTCTTAACGTAGATGTGCTGATAAATTATGCCAACATTTCTGGCATGATTATCTGTTCTAATATGCCAGCGACTGTGTTTAATACATGGTTCCATTCCACAGCACTGATTTTCAAACCTGACTTAACAATTGCTGCTACTGGTCAATGGGGATTGATGAGATTCCAACCAAATAACCGAGATTTGGCTCTTATGTTTGACAAAATCGTGAACGAACAAGTCCGATGCGTCAGCAATTTCATCATGGCAGTGAACTAAGAAAAACCATGACTTTTGTAGCAGAAGTACCAAATACTTACAATCCAGCTAAAGAATACATGGTTGGATTTTGGTTAAGCAGCCCAAAGCTTAATGGAGTTCGTTGTATTTACACCCGGGACGGCATTTCACGCGGATTAAGAAGCCAGACTTTGACCACGCGATTTGTGGGATTCGATCGACTTGAGTTAGCTTGCCGTGCCATCTGTGACGCTAACAATTTGTCTTTCCTTGACGGTGAGCTGTTCATCCCTGGTAGAACTTTCGAGGAGCTTACGGTATTAATTCGCGATCGAGCCACATACAACCTTGATGAAAAATTTGCTGTTGAATTCCGAGTTTCTGCTGTTGGTGCGGCAACAAATCCCACCTTAACAGCCCAACAAATGATGAATTTCATGCAACTAATCATTCCGGCACAGGGAATGATTAGTTTGATTCCTCAAAAACTAATTCGGAACACACCTCTAAGCGTTCTGGATGAAGCAACCACCGTTCTTAATTCTGGAGAAACTGAAGGAATCATCCTCAGAAATCTGGACTCAGTTTATTCTGGGGTGCGATCGGACAATCTTCTTAAAGTGAAGGGGATAACAAGCGGAATCTTTACTGTCGTTGGGTTTACGCAAAATCCAATAGTGGGTTACGTGAGTTATATGTCCGTTGAAGGCATGGTGAATGGAGTTAATAAAGTTTCTCGTGTTTATGGCTTAAACGATGAAGAGGAACAGGATTTGTGGATGAACAGAGATTCTTACATTGGCAAACAAGTTCAAGTAATTTACATGGGTTTGACATCAACAGGCAATCTCCGAAGCCCTGCTTTGGGTCGATTTGTTTAATGAGGAGCAACAAAGATGTTACTGCAATTAGCAAATACTTACAGTCCCACCAAAAACTATGGTGTTGCTGAATGGCTCAGTAGCCCCAAACTGGATGGAGTGCGCTGTTTGTATGAGAACCCGACCAGTGGGTTGAGGAGTCGATCGGGCTTGACTCGATATTCAGGACTTACCGAAATTGAGCAAATCTGTAAAAGCATCCGGTTAGCCAACAATTTGTCATTTTTGGATGGTGAGCTGTACATCCCCGGAGAGCCTTTCGATAGAATTTCTGGGATTGTCCGCTCGACAAAAACTACAGCAACCGTTGTCGAAGCGAAACAGAGGATGGAATTTCGCATCTTTGCGATCGGCTTCACTCAATATCCGAACATCGTGGCAACAGACGAATATAGCCAGGTTCAGCAAATTTTTCCGGCAATGGGGAAGGTTAGCTACGTTCCTCAGAAGTTGATTGAGAATAAGCCTTTGGTTATCCAAGCTGAAGCTGACTCAATCAAGGCATCAGGGCAATCGGCTGAGGGGATAATGTTGAGGAACCCGAATTCTGTTTATTTCCAGGGTCGATCGATCGCACTTTTGAAGGTCAAGAATTTTGTGAAAGACCGCTTGCCAGTTACCGGGTTTACCAAAGGCTCAGGGAAATATTCTGCATCACTAGGCAATCTCTTAGTTGGTGGCACTCTCAACGAGCGAATTGTCAATGCCCGAGTCGGAACTGGATTTACGGATGCCGAGCGATCGACTATTTGGGCTAACCAAGTTAATTATATGGGCAGAATAGTCGAAGTCATCCATCTTGGCATCACTGCTACGGGTGCTTTGAGACATCCCGTATTTTCTGCTTTTGTTTAAACTTGCTAAGAAATTCTAACTAATTCTTAGAAATTGTTAGAAACAAGAAACATGAAAAAACCTGAGCGTGGGTGCAGTCACTCAGGTTTTTTTGTGCAGTTCGTTCGTCGCAGATTCAGTTTAGCTGAAGCTCTTCTTATTAGACCAGTCCTACAAGTTCAGGAATGCTCCCTGCTAATTTCCAACCAGTGGCAGCAGAGTAGATTGGAGTATTTGCACCGACTCCCCACTTGGATAGATCCTGGCTCGGAACTTCGATAAAGCTACCGTCTGGGGCTTTGATTTGCCAGATAATTGGTGGTGCCGAAGGAGTAAGCAATTCCGCTGGAATTGGAGGAGGCAAAACAGGGGCTGTTGGAGCTGCTACCGGAGCTGCTGTCGAAGCTGCTGTCGAAGCTGGAGTCGTTGCGGGGCTTGCTACTGAAGCTGTTGGCGAACCTGTTTCAGTCGAAGTTTCCAAAGCACTTGAACCCGCATAAACTCTTTCCAGGAACTTCTTGTCAAACGTAATCTTCGGTCGGCGAGTAGGCTTGTAAATGGTGGGTTTGCCTGTTCTTGGGTTTCGTCCTTCCCGTTCTGGTTTTTCAATCAAAGAGAAAGTGCCAAACCCTTCGATTTTGATATCCTTTCCGCTTTCTAGAGAAGCTACGACACTGGAGATAACTTCTCCAAATGGGAGATTTTCAACAACTGAAGCCATAATTAAAATTTTGATTGAGATAGACGCTTGATTTGATTATGCCCTAGTTTTTATAAAAGCACAATAAATCACAAACATTTTTCTCATTTTTAGGCATGAAACTGGCAGGAAGTTGGTGGTATTTACCACTTGTCGTAAATACCACTCCTCATTAATTAGGTGGTAAACCAAAATCTTCAGGGCTATAAAGACCTGCTGGCATTTTGCCATTTAAGAAATCAATCTGTTCTTGACTCAGGGATTGATTAAATAAACGAACTGTTTTGGTAATAGTTCTACCCGCTTCATCCATATATTTGCCATCGGTGTAAATTCTCATTTCACGAGTTTCACCGATCGCCACTTTACTTCGATATTTTTCACCAACCCATCCAAGGGGAAAATAGCCGATATTTTTGGTACTGTCGGGATACCTCATATCGATCGCCAACTCCATCCGTGCGGCTTGCTGACCCACAGCAGGTTTCAGACGTTGAACAATGCGAATCAGAACATTCTGTCCAGTCCATTCACCTCGGCTCCAGACATTGGGTTCTTGTTTGTGGACGTTAAAGACACCGAAGTAAGGCAAAGTATCGGGATTCTCTTGTAGTTCAGTCACGATTTCTTCTCGGAATAAGTTGAACGCTAGCGAGCCAGTGCTAAGTTCGCTAGCACTGGTGTGGACAGCGCGCCAATAAGCAGCAGCCCAAGATTTATCGGTATAAGCCTGACCCTGGGCATCGGCAAATTGCTCAAGAGCTGAGTTCTTGAGAGCTTGATATTTAGCGGAGACTTCCCGGAGTTTGGTAGTGTCACCCTCGTTTTCTTCCTTCCATTTGATCGCAGCTCCCATCTCTGAGCCATATCCCTTGCGCTGTTCAAACGCAAAGTCCATCTGTTCGTGGGCTACCTCAACTCCATCAAAAAGCGCATTGTGAAACGAGTTGATGTCGATGTTAGTTTCTAGCTGAGCTGGTCGCCAATAGCTATTGACTACTTTGACGAGTCGGGAGATGGTATCGATCGCATCATTGGCAACGGCGCAGGGTCGAGTTAGAAAAGTGTCCTTCTCCTTAAAATCTTTGAGCCAGGGAATTTTGCCCGCATCTCCCAGACCGTTGAGATAATCAGTAACCGCCTTCAAACCCTTATCATTATTGGGATATGCCGATTTGAGGGAATCAACGGCGATTTGAAGTTCCTGACTCAGGAAGTTGATGATAGCCATCTCTTTTGGCTCAGTCTGCATTCCTCCCGGCGGGATGTTCAGGACTATTCCTTCTACTCCCGCTGCTCTGGCGCGACCGAGGAGTGAGGCAACTACACCAGTGATGTCGTTCATGCTGTTGATGGCGACTTCTTGGAGAGTTCCGGTCAACGCCATTTTAGGAAGCTTGTCAACTTCGGGAGGTTTGTCGAAATTGGCGATCGCATCTCTCAGCGCCGGATATTGATCAGAGGCGATGAGCTGAACAAAGTCGCCGTCAAAGTCTCTGCCCAGACTCAGCATGAGCTTGGTGGATGCTGCCATGAGGTTCGTCCCCCGAGTATAAGTGCCTTCAATTCTGTTAATCCACAGTTGGCAGTCTCCCCAATGCCTCATGGGATTGCAAAATACGATGTACTCACCGGGAGCCATACCAGGTGCACAGAAAACTTTCTCGCTAAAAGTCGTTTTTCCGTTATTGTCCGTGCTTTCGTATTTTTGAAAATACTCATCTGGTTGGGACATCAATGACCAGAAACGAACCCCCGCAGCCTTTGCTAAATTCAACCAAACTGCCTGAAGTCTTTCTGCTACCTTACCTGTGATGTAAGGATGAAGCAGAAGTCGTCCTTTGATATCGTATTTAATTATCTCCATTGCAGTATTGACATATTCAGCTTCTGACTGAATACTATCGCCTTGTTCGCGTTCTTGTTCTGCTTCTACTTGATGGATTCTCAACTCTTTAGCCAACGCTTGAATGGAGTTAGTAGCAGCTACTAACTTCTCACATTTCGTGCGGAGTCGGCTAATTATTTGGTCTTGTTCTAGTGTTTCAAATTTGAACCATTGGAATAGCATCCAACCAGCTTTAGCCATGCGTTTTTCTCCTTCAAATACCAACCCACAAAGCAGTTTTTCTTTGTAGTTTCCGAGTGCGGGTTTGTTGCCTTTGAGTGAACTCCACGGAATGACTAAATCATAGCCAGACCCATCTAATTCTGGATTGTGGGCAATCGTTCCTTTGGCTACCCACTTTTTAAATGAGGCTATCCGAAATTGGAGGGGAATTCCTTCGTCATTAGGTAAGTGAACATCACCTGTTCCAAGTATAGTAAGAAACTCCTTAGACCCCTTAGCATGGCTGTCTCCGCTGTTCCAGTGTCTACCATTAGTGGGGTCATCTTGGGGATTACCTTGAGCATCACGCCGGGTATCATCTACAATGACAAAGTTAAATTCTTTACCGACTAAGTGCTTGCATCCGGTGTGCATGATACTCCCGTAAATGATGCGTTTCCATTGCTCAGTTCCTTTGCTGCCATAGTAGTTTGAGCCGATTGGAGCCATATTAAAAGTGAATCTCCCGTGGTTCCGAGAGCCACTAGCTAAGTCCAGGATATATCGATCGTTCTTATTAGCAATAAAGGGGTCGAGGAGAGCAGCAGTCTTGGTGTTTTCGGGGATTTGTCCAATACAAAATCGCTCTTTACCAGCGTCTTGATGCCAGCCAGAGAGAAGGATATTGCGGAGAGTTACTTTAGGAGTGTTTGACCATTGTTTAAGAACACAATCCCAAACTGACCAAACAGCAGTAGTAGCAATTTGTCCTAAGCTCTCATCAACCCAAGAATATTCAAGGTCGTAATCCGTAGGCATATTAGTCGCCAAAGTAAAATTTTCCTGTTGCTATTTTAGCAACTTTGTCCCCTCCTAATGTGGTAATAATATCGTCCTTGGGAATCAGAATTGGTTCATCGGGATTGGTTAAATCATAGCCAAGAATAAATTCGCGTTTAGCGTTTAGTCCAACTCCGATGATTTTCTCGATCGGCACAAGAGCTTTATTTTTTAAACTTCTTGCATTACTCTTCAATTTCTCAAGAATTTCAACTTGATTCGTGTCGTACATATGCGATAACGACAAGTTAAACTTTCTTGGTGTTTTATCACCAATATCTGCGAAAACGTAAAGGAATTCAGCGAGATCAGTTCGGTTTCTCATAGCAGTGGCAATGATAACGGCTGCACCAATTATAGGAGCTGCCCAAGCCATCAAATAAGCCCAACCACTTGCTCGCATTCCTGTGGTTCCAAAGAGGCGGGGCAACAAACTTGCTCCAGCTTTCAAAGCAGATGCCGCTAAATATCTAACCGCTTCAGCACCGCCTGAACTACCTGATAATTTTAGGACGATCGACACCACAGTATTGGTCAACGCTGGTAACAAAACTGCGGGAATATTGAATGATTTCAGGAAAAAACTCCCTAGCAGCCAACTTGCAATGCTTGTGAGCACACCCACTGCCCCTGCGATCGTAGCTGCTCCCCCTACTGCGATCGGCACCAGTGCAGTATTTAGGACGGGCAGACGGCTGTAAATGGAACTGATGGAGTGATTGTAGGTTGAGCTGATGGAGTAAGGGTTGTGAGCAATGATGTTAGGAATCGTGTTCGTAGTCATAGCAATCCGTGCTGCCTCTGCCCGTCGGATACGTGCGCGAGCGTTCCGGCGTGGATTCCCGGTCAGAGATTCGATCGTTGCTAAAATCTCAGCCTTAAGCTGCTCGACTTTAGTAAGAGCTTGTGATTTCCATGTCTCTATTTGAGCTTCGGCTGTGGCTCCCCCTTGCTGAATTGCTCGAACGTCGGCCTCAATCGAGTCGATCGTTACTGATAAATTAGGTAAATTCAACGATTCGTTGTACGCCATCACCGACGCTTCATAAATTATCCTTTCTCTGGTTGATGGAAGGAGACTTGCTAATTCTTGCTGGCCTTTGCCGGCTAGGTTTGTGAATGCTTTGCTGTTGTAGGCACGGTTGATGCCATTAAGCGTCTCCAAAAATACCAGACTGCAATCAATCACGGTATTTCCCACATTTTGGGATGCTACTAATAAATCTTTGACCCCTGCCATTACTGGATTTGCCATAATAAATTGGATATGGGGCAGGCTAAAATACCAATCTTTTCCGCTCGTTACTCCTTGAGTAACAGCATCGGCTACTGTCAAAATTGGCTTTCCAGCCCATACGTTATCGGCAAGCTGGGCTCGTAAATAATCAAATTGACTCATCATTTTTCCCTAAATACTGCGCTAAAAGTTAGCTTATTTTAACATAGCTAAAATGGACATTGTGACTATTAACAATGCCCATTTTGGGATTAAGTTAAGCTAAAATTTAGCTCTCAAGAGTTGCCAACTTGTTCTTTGGCGAGTCGATCGCATTCACTCAACTCAGGAGTTGAATTCCGCGACAGCCACAGCCATGTGATGTCATGAACTTTTACTAACTTATCAAGTTCTTCCCACAAATCTTGGTTAGCGTTACGTTTCCAACCTTTAGCCATCGTGTTTACGACGTAGGTTGAATCCGAGAATAGTGTAACTTTGCAAGGTTTCTTGAGAGCTTTCAAAGCTTCGATTGCTGCTGTTAATTCCATGCGATTGTTAGTAGTGGTGGTGTCAGATTTACCACTAATCGCTTTTTTATTGGACTTACCAGGAATTGTGAGGATTGCAGCCCAACCACCAGGTCCCGGATTTCCTGAACAAGCACCATCACAATGAATATTCACTACACGTTTTGTTTCTGTTTCTGTTACTATCATTAACTTAAAAAAAGAACATCAAAACCTAAAAGCGAAGCTACCTGAAACCTTAATTCTTGCTATAATATAACAAATAATTGAGAGTTTTTATGTCAGATAACAGTGATTTATCCAAGGAAAATGAGCGTTTGTTGGCAGAGAATACGGAATTGTTGATCGAGAATACGGAATTAACAAAGTACAACACGGATCTGATAATAGAAACGTTGAGAATCCAAGCAGAAAATCTGAGAATAAATAACCGCTTGGTGGAGATGAACGAGTTAGGAAAATCAATGTATAGGGAGTTTAAGCTCGATCGACCGAATGGAAGTTTGACTGAGAATAATAGAGAATTCATAAAGCTGAAAAGTGGCGGAATCCTCTATTTTGTTCAGTATGTGGATGAAAATGAGAAATCGTACATATCAACAGAAGGTTTAACAGCAGAGGGTGATATAGCTCCTAAGCTTTATTATTTCGGCTACGCTGTGTTTTTCATGGTAGAAGAACTGGTACGACAAGGATTTAGTGGTCTGCCTGACAGATTTTTAAAGTTGTTCGATCAGAATCCCAAGTTTTTAAAGTATGTCGTCAAAGAGTTTGACAGGGTGATGGCAATGGATTATTTATAAGCCCAGCGAAGAAGCTCATGAGCGGTCAAAGAATAGTTAACTCGATGTTTGGTTGAGGAAAAGGCTCTACGTGCTTCATGGACTAAGCGATCGATATCTGGCAGAACCAGAGAATCAAGCTGGTTTTCGTTCATGAAATCAGCAATATAAGCAGACATCAAGTAGGTATTTGCCAGAATTAACTTTTTGGGTTCTTCTTCCAGCATTAAAATTTCAGTTGCTGATGTACCGATGACAAAAACTCCATTAGCAAAGTCAGGATGTTTCGATTTAGTGCTAAAAGTTTTCCACTTGCTAGGAACTTCAATTTCGTTCAGTACAGAATCTGAAGAATAATCAAAGTAATCAGCAACGAGTGCAGCAACGAAAGTCTTAAGAATAACTTCGTTGCTATGCTTATAACTATAACTGCTATTTTCTAAGATTCTTCTAGCTGCTACGGCTACACTCCAGGCTTTTATTACTGTAGAATGAAGAGAAACTACTGTTAGTTCAATTTCTCCATTTCGATCGATTGCTAAGTAAACCGCATGACCCTCAACACCTTCTAACTGGGCAATAAAACATCGCACAATCACCTTTTGACTTCTATTCATCTCCAGAAACAATTTACGTGTGTTTCTGTTTTTGTTTCTGTTTTTGATTTTCGTTTTCATAATTTTATTGAGCTACAAATTAAGGGACGTTTTACTTATGGACGATCGTAGCAAAGAACGGTTTGAAAAACACATTATCAGCAAAGATAATTGCTGGTTAACAGATTTGTGGTGTAATCAGAGAGGTTATGGTCAATTCCATCTAAAGAGAAGCCGGATGAATGCTTCTCGTGCAAGTTTTCTGATATACAACGGGGAAATACCTGAAGGTATGTTTGTATGTCACAAATGCGATAATCCACCTTGTGTAAATCCTGAGCATTTATTCCTCGGCACTCATACAGAAAATATGAGAGACATGGTAGAAAAAGGACGCTCTAATAGAGGTTCTAAAAACCCTCAGTCTAAATTGACCGAAAAAGAAGTCTTTCAAATCAAAGCTTTGTTAGTTGAAACTAACTTAACGGTTGAAAGAATCAGTATATTATTTGATGTTTCCCAACGAACTATCGCATACATCAAACAAAACGATATCTGGAAACACGTTAATTATATTGCTAACAGCAATTTTAGTAACACCAACACCGATGTAAATAAAAACAGTAACAGAAACAAAAACAAAAACAAACCTTTAGAATGGAAACAATTGAGTTTATTTGACTAACTAAAGCAATCCCATAATTTGCAAATGTCGATAAACTACAATTTCCTCAATCCCAACTTGGCGACCGATTGACTTCATGGATTGCTCATCCATTCTCAAGCTACGGATGCGCTCTCTCAGGGCTTCAATTTCCTTAGCCGATCGAGTAGGTTCTACTTGCTTAGGCTGCAAGTTCCATGCCCTGATACTGCGCTGTACTTCTGCTGCTGTCGTATTAGTATGTTTGGCTATCTGGGAATAAGACAGCCCTTGACGGTACAAACGGATTTGCTCTTCTACATTGCTCATCTCTTTGCAACAATTACTAATGTTGAGGAAGTAAGGAAGCTAGAAACTGGAGACGCATTAAGGGCACAGTGGCTTGGGGGACGCAGATCGACAAACCAGCTAGAGTTACTGCTTCACGTCTTCCAGGCGTTCTAGGCTTTAATCCAGGACTGACTGGTGGCGGATTCATTCTCCACCAGTGGTCATAATGCACTCCAGCCAGGTAGGAGGGAACGCCATTAACCAGAGGCAGAGTTCGGGATTCAGTTTTTGGGTAGCTGATAAACGATTTTGCGATCTCAATTTGCTTTCCAATGTTGTCAGACCAGCAGGTCCACCCTTGCCGTTGCTGGAGCTGTAAGTTGTTGGTGTGGGCAATGACAAACACTCTTTGTCTCTCGTGTGGCGCACCGCACTCCGACGCGCTGACAACTTCAACTTCTGTTTGATAATGAGCCATTCTGAATCCGGCAAGGATTGTTCGTAGCCCTCGATCGATGAGTCCTGCTGGATTTTCCACCAGTACAAAACTTGGTCTACCGAGTATGATGCAGCGGAGTGCTTGGAACCATAAACTTGATTCAACATGAACGAGTCCGGTTTTGGTTCCGGCTCTTGATGTGCCTCGGCAAGGGAAACTACAGAAGAAGACATCGGCTTTATTTTTGGTTGGTAGGTAGTCACAGATATCGGAATGAATTGGAATTCCTGGGAAGTGCGTTCTCAGAACTTGTTGGGAGTAAGGATTGTTTTCTACGAATTCGATCGTCTCTAATCTAATCTGAGAGTTCTTGTTAACTAAACTACTTGCTAGTTCCCAAGCTCCTATTCCCGCAAATAAATCAAGGCATTTTAGTTTCATGTTAGTGACTTTATTTTAATTCTATCACTTGCACTTCGTGTTTGGGAAGCAGTTATTAACCAACAACTATGACTAATCTGACTAAAATTGTAATGATTTCTGGCAGTCGTTCTATCAAAGATATCAGTGCTGGATTACCATCAATCGATCGAATAATGCAGCTAAACTTTTCCATAATTGTTGGTGATGCGGGAGGCGTAGACAAGCTAGTCCAAGAATATTTACGTCGATCGAATTACCTCAACGTTAAGGTTTACTTTGCTTTGTGGGACGGTAACGCAAAACCGAGAAACACGACAGGATATGAAACGGTGGGAGTTGCAGGAAGCTATGTCAATCGAGATATAGCAATGTGCTCAATTTGCGATTACGGTTTGGCTCTCTGGGATGGCAACAGTCGGGGAACTAAAGAGAATATCGATCGAACTCAAAGTAAAATCAAAATTATCAGAATAGGCAATTGAGGTAGTTAAAGTTTTTGGGTTAGGGTCGCTTCGCGGTAAGGGAGCGACCTGTCATTTCTAACTATCATGACTATTGCTGTAGAAAAGTTTGACTTCGATAAATTCACGACTGAGAAAGTTAAGTTTGCGATCGATATTGACCGCGAAGTTTTCAATGTGTCTGAAGGTCTAAACGATCAGTATGACCAACTAGACAATTCTCCACTTTGGCGAGGTAAGTTTTCTGTTGAGGAATATAGGCAAATGCTATGGCAACAAATCCAGAAGCATTTACCCAGATATTTAAAAGTCAGATTAAAAGGTTTCTACGAGCCTAATTTAGTGCCTGATTCAGATATCTTTCGATCGATTATGGAATTAGCCCATGCTTACCGAGATACAAATCGGCTCAAGCTGATTTATATTTCCGATCGTTCCCATGCTGAACTTATTGCCAAATGTGTTGAGTATTTAGCAAATCAGGTTCTAAATTAGAATTTCGGCGGTATCAGGAAAGTGATTAATTCCTTTCCTGATAAAAAGCCGATTTTATCAGCGATACCAGAAATTAATCTCTGGTAAGAAGCCCGATTGAGTCATTATATCCTACTAGGCTAAACCATAACCTAATATCAACAACAATCATGTCAGAAATTCACATCAATCCAATGAACCTTTTTCCTTACGATGTCAACAGGCGAGAAGGAACCTACTTTGATCGAAACGGTAAGCAAATTGATAAAGACTTTCTCAAAGGTCATTATGCTGTTGCTTATGAAGGTAGCGATATCCGTTTGTCAACTTGGGCATGGAAACAGCGTAAGGAATTGACCAACTTAGCCACTTACTTTGATGGTGACACACTCGAACAAAAACGCTTAGTTATTTGGCAGCAATTTCAAACTCGAACTGTTAACAGACATCTAATCAGTTTCTGTGAAAAATTTAGAACTGAAAATTTATATCTTTGGTATCTCAGTTGCCATGACTTACCGACAGCTCAATTTATCCAGCGTTTTCTGGAATGGTATTGGTCAGAATACCCAATAATCAACAGTTAAAAACTGCTATACTCTAATTAATTTAGTTGGAGTATAGCCTCATGTTTGCAACAGAATCTCCTGATAAACCAGCAATCCAAGTAACAGACATAGCCCCGGATTATGAAGTGAACTATAAAACTGGGTACATAGGATTTCTCAACAAAGGAGCGGACGTAACATCTCTCGGTATCGCTTACTTTACAGGTTGGGACATGATCAGCGATATCCATGTAACTCATACTTTGATTGTCGTAGGTGAGGATCAATGTATTGAAGCAGACATGGTAAATAACACAGTCAAGCTTTGCACATTAAGCAAATACTTCAATGACCCTAACTGTCAAATCTTCTTCCGCAAACCCATATTTTTCAACGATTCGGTAGGCTATGCGATCGCACACAAAGCCAGTCTCGAAGTCGGCAAACAATACGATTTCGGCGCAATCTTGACCCAAGGACTCTCAGGCAGTTTCCCTGGGCGGATGCTCGATCGACTGCTGACCGGAAAACTGGAGGAACTGTTAGGCAATCTGCTTAATCATCCCGATAAATGGATTTGCAGCGAACTTGTTGCCTACGCTTTGGATGAGCAGTTATTCTACCGAGATAAAGGCATTCTGAAGCGTCCTAACTCTACCATCAGTCCTCAAGAGCTTTTCCAGGATACCGAAATCTTTGCTCCCTGGAAAAAATCTCCACCCTCAGAAACAAAAACAGTAACAGAAACAATCACAGAAACCAAACCAGAAACAGAAACAGGTACAGAAACAGACTTAATTTGCAAGTAACAGTAGCAGAGGTCAATCACAAAGGCGCTTTGCGGTAAGGACATGAGTTTTTACCCAGCGAGTTTTGACATGACGTTAGTTACAGTTACAGAAACAGGAAAGAAGGTAGTCGCCCCAATTTCCCGCCCACACTGGTCTGAGTTTGATTTGCCAATTGGTCAGGATTTGGTTTGGCGAGGCGGTGTCTATATTTGTGTGGATGGTAGGAAAAAATATTATTTTTCTTGCGAACTCCCGCTTTGTGTCAACGGCGATCGCATCCAGGTGGGTTTTGCTTATTTCACTGTCTGCGGGATAGTTAGAGTTAAGTCGATCGTTCCTTCAGCAACAATTGCTCAATATTTTGAGTATATTGTGGAAACTGAACAAGGAACTGAAGAAAAACTTCTGTCCTGGGAAATCGACAACCGTGATTTTCTTAGTATTTTCTGGTAACTTCTAGCAGAAACAGGAACCCTTCAGCTATGCGGTTCCTGTTTTCCATTCCAATGCTCATGTAACGGTCATGTAACGGTCATGCGCTACAGGTACAGGTTATGTGTGAGTTGAAGTGAAGAAAGAGAAATAAGAATACTTCGTTTGGGGGAACTGATGTTATTCCCCAAACGAAATGGAAAACTTATTACTGTTTGACTGGATTGTGAAAAACAATTTCCCGGAAGCAGATTTTTGGCTGATTAATAAAAGTAGCAAACATAAATTAGGTGAGCCAGTTAAAGAATTTCAGCCTTACCTCACAGGCATCAAATGTCCAGTTTTAGTTTTGCCAGATTACGGTTTCTATCTGTGTCTGCATCTTCAACAGCAAGGATTGTGGCAAGAATATTCCCAAGGCTCACTCAATCTTCAGCATCTTCGTCTCAAATACGTCAAAGAAGTTTTTCGATCGATTGGTAATCAGCACAGGATTCAACATCAAGCTCGTTTCAAGTCGTTTGTTCTATCTCCTGTGTCTGCAAACTCTATAGCATTTCCTCATCCTCATTCTGCTTAGTTACAGAAGCAAACACTCTTCATCAAAGAAACAAAATTAAAAACTGTTTCCAAGGTTATTAGTGTTTTGCTTCGCTATGAAGTGTGGAGTTAGTTCTTTACTTAGAAACTTAATCATGGACAAAATCAATTTTGCAGGTGTTGAAGGTGAAGTTATCGAAACATCACCGCATGGCAGTTACGTTGTAGTAAAATTGAGCGATCGAATCACCATTGTCGGCACAACCAATAATCAATTCAATTGGCAAGAAATGCCCGATGCTGCTTCAGGATTTGAATCTTTCATCACGTACATAGGCATACGATCGAAAACTGAGGCTACTACATATCTAAGTTTGGTAGCTACAGTTGGCGGTTACACACTCCCGAAAGAAGCCGAACCGAGAAAAGCTAAACGGATTAAAGATTTCCCGTTTGAAATTAAAATACGCGGGTTAAGTCCTGAGTTTGTTGCTGAAGTAATTCGCTGCCAGAAAAAGTAGCTAATACTAAACGTAAGTTTCTCTTCACTACTTCTTGATGAAGAGAAACTTACACTATCCAATTCACACAATTCAAATGACTGACAAAATAGTTTACGACTTAATCCAACGGTTTGAAGTTATTGACGGTATACCTCATTTACTTCATAGCCAAATCAACAGTATCGAAGGCGGGACAAGTTTGTTTTCGTAGCTTGCGGGTCGCGTAGCGACATCGCAGAATCTTGGATAGCAAAGAATACCAAATTAGTGCAGTTCAATAAGCAGCAATACGTGGCTTACAAAAATAAAGGGGATAAAAGATACCAATTGGTGCTAACTCCTCGACTCAGTTTTCTTCAAGTATCATTTCCGTCTAATTTAAGTGGTAAAGTCCAATTTGTGACAGAGCCAGATGCACTATTTCCTTACGCACTCAGGGTGGCGATCGACAACAAAGACAATCTCATTCAACTCTTACAAGATATTTTCACGCTATAAGTAACAGGAGAACAGAAACATGATTCAGGTTGATTCACAAACAGAACAAACAACTCTACGCCTACGTGATGCCTTCCGAGTGCTCGCATGGGAGGTGTTTGAGACAAATCCTCAGATTCGTGAAGACTTAAACCAGCGTTACACCAGATTCTACAGTCGCTGGAGAAACAGCAAGATTCGATCGATGGATCTAACTGAACTTACTCTATTAGCAACAGAAAGAGGTTTCTCAGTCGAACAACTGTTGATTATCAGAGAATGTTACTACTCGATCACACAACCTTATCCATCAGAAATGTTTCTTGACGATTAACCGTTGACCTAAATTGATGATGGCGAGTTTATCTTTCCATCATCAACATCGTTTCATTTTCATCGATCGAAAGAAAAGAACCTACAGAAAGTTATCTATGAGGTGCGCTTCGCGGTAAGGAAATGCTCCTTACTGGTGACTAGCATGAAACGACTAAAGAAACAGATCCCAAACCTTGAGCTTTTTCGCGATTACTGCCGTAGCTTAGTAACGCTAATGAAGCCTAGCTACTCAACGCTGACTACTCGGCGACTAGAACTTTGGCTTTTTAACGAAGTACATCTAGGCAACGGCACAGTAAAACCAGCTTACTTTGACGATCGGCTTTATAACTTCTCCCAACGAGTCTATCCCGGCAGCAACATAGGCTTACTCACCTATCACGGATCTGAGAGAGGAGGCAGCAGTGGCTTGATCCGACCTCACAAAGATCACGGCTACGCAATGCCTCACACAGTAAGCATCAACCTTGGCGAAGCTGAATTTGCGATCGATGGCAAGCTTCATAAACTCAATGATGGCGACATCTGCGAATTTAACTGCAAGCTTACCCATTCAGTACCACGAATCCTTACCCCTGAACGCTTTTCCCTGGTACTTTGGACTTTGAACGAGAAGAAAGGCTACAAATCGCAAATGATAGAGCCGATCGAATGGTAGATAAAGGCTGGATAGAAACACATTCTATCCAGCCTTTGTTACTTTCAACAATCAATTCAATTGAAAGAACCTACAGTAGTTTTTCTGTTAGGGTCGCTTCGCGATAGGGAAATGAGATAGGCTTTCTGCTTATTTCCAAAATCACTGTACATTACACCAAAGGAATTTATCATGGCTATCGTTTTCATGTCCAAGACTGCCAAAAAGCGTAGTTTGTTGCTTGATGCGCTTCGTATTCTTGCCTGGGAAGAATACAAATCTACCAACAAAGAATCACTGAAAGATCTCCAGTATGGCGGTTATGCAGTGTTTGATGCTGAATGGAAAGATGAGAAACTTCATGACATGACGTATGAAGAACTTATCGCTTTCGCCAAAAGTTTAGAGTTTACCGAGGTAGAATTGTTAAGCATTCGATCGACCTATTATGCAAAGAAGAACAATTCTTCTGGTGCTACTACGAGTGCTACTTCTACGGCTACGGCTAGTGCTACTCCTACTCGGAAAGTCAACGATTCATCGGCTAATAGCAATGTTTCTGTTCCTGTTCCTGACGAAGAATTTGATGTTGGCGATTTGTTTTAGCGTGAGTTAGTTCATCAGCCAATGGTAAGATTAAGTTAAATATTTTTGATTCTTTTCGATCGAAAGTATTTGACTTAATCTACTAATCGCTGAATGAAGAAACAATGGTAAAGTTAAGCATTTTGTAGGGCTTCGCCTTAAGGGATTGAGTTAGATTTCTGTACTTTACTTAGAGGTTTATCATGGCTATCAATATCTTGACCAAATCAGAAAAAGAAGCATCCAATTTGAGAGATGCAATTCGTATCTTGGCTTGGAGTCAGTTCAAAGCTGAGAATGATACCGATCTCAAAGGCTTAGATTTGTATGACGTTTTCAAGCGTGACTGGGAAGGTTACAAGATTCATACAATGCTTCTGCCAGAAATCCATACGTTTGTTAGCGACCTTGGATATACGCCAGATGAATTGATGCAGATTCGTACTGAATATTATGCAAACAAGAAGGAGTACAACAACAACAACAATAGAACTGATGAGTTCTAATCAAGTAAGTTAGTACCGATCGATACCACAGAAAAGCCTCAATATCCGTCATGGATGTTGGGGCTTTCAAATTAAAAGAAATGGAAAGAGAAAGAGCGAGGTGAATTTTTTTAGTGAGGGCGCTTCGCGATAAGGGAGTGAGCTGTAGTTAATGCAGCTCACTGTCGTTATTTAGGTATTTCTCATGGCTAACTTAGTTGAAACAATGGTATCTATCGTTATTGCTGGTGAATTAGCAGCGCTTGGTTTGTTAGGCGCTACTGGATTGATTGGTTATGCCAAAGTCACAGCAGCCCATGTCCAGTTAGTTCAGACAGCGAAGCAAAGCAGATATGACGCAATTGTTAATTATGGTCAAGTAAGAAGCGTTGCAGTTTTCACAGGCGAGAACGCAGCAATCGCAGAGTGTTTAGGTGGAGTTTGTGGAGAGAAAATCTCCTTGCCCAGCGGAGTCAAGATTGAATCAACTTTTAGAGGCATTGATGCGAGAGTTGCAGGCAGAGCTGGCAGCAATGTAGCAACTTTGATTAGTTGGAGTAGCGAAACCAACAGCGGAATTGGTGGTAGCTACGGTCAGCATGGAACAATCACATTCAGCCATCCCTGGTCAAGAAAGAAGTTTTGTTTGGTTAGAGGCGGAGCTTTGGGCAATCAAGGCGAAGTCGTCATCAAAACTGACAAGGATTGTAGATAGCAATGTTCAAGTACAAGAAAATCTCTAGCACAAGCTAGAGATTTTTTTTTAGACCCACGTAAATATTACTCATCAACCCAAAATATCATGAACAAGAAAATCGTCGCTTTAGCACTTTTAATTGTCGCTGGTTTCGTTTCCTGCAATCAATTCATGAAACCAAAACCAACAGAAGAAATTTCCGCAGCTCCAGTCATCAAAGCATTGCCTCAAGATCCATCACTTCAGGTTTATTTCAATCAATCTCAAACTTCTAGCTACACTGAGCCATATCGTCAGGTCACGCGATCGGGTCATGATTTGGAACAGCTCATGGTCTATTCCATCAACAGTGCTCGCGAGAGTGTCGATGTCGCAGTTCAGGAACTTCGCTTGCCTCGCATAGCGCAAGCTCTAGCGCATCGCCATCGCTCAGGTATCAAAGTTCGGTTGATTATCGAAAATCTGTACAATCGTCCCGTCGCTCTTTCTCCCTCACAGGTGAGAGCATTGCCCAAGCGAGAGCACGATCGCTATGCAGAGCTAGTTAGCCTTGCAGATACCGATAAAGACGGTTCTCTCTCCGATGCCGAAATCTCCAGCGGTGATGCTCTGGCGATCGTCCGTGAAGCAGGAATCCCCATGATTGACGATACCGCTGACGGCAGCAAAGGCAGCGGATTGATGCACCACAAGTTCATTGTCATTGATGGCAAAACTCTCATCGTCACTTCAGCGAATTTCACAACCAGCGATATTCACGGCGATTTCAAGAGCGTCGAAAGTCGGGGCAATCCCAACAATCTGCTGAAAATGCAAAGCCCGGAGCTGGCAAAAGTTTTCAGTGAAGAGTTCAGTCAGATGTGGGGAGACGGCCCTGGCGGAAAGCCAGACAGTAAGTTTGGTGTCAAGAAAGCGATTCGTTCGTTAGCTAGCGGGGCGCGAAGCGCCATCGCCAGAGTTTCTGTTGGCGGTGCAACTGTCGCAGTTCAGTTCTCGCCAGCGACCGCGAAAACTCCCTGGCAGCAAACACCGAACGGATTAATCGATCGGACTTTAGCCAATTCATCCAAGTCCGTCAATCTGGCGCTGTTTGTCTTTTCTGCCCAGCAGTTGGCAGATACACTGGGAGCTAAATCCCAGACTGGAGTAGGTATCAGAGCTTTGGTTGATTCGAGTTTTGTCTACCGTCCTTACAGTGAAGCGATGGACATGATGGGCGCTAGCCTACTGGAAGGTTGCAAGTTGGAAGTCGAAAACCGTCTCTGGAGTCAACCACTAGCGACAGTCGGGATGCCGAAACTTCCTCTAGGCGATCGACTGCACCACAAGTTCGGTGTTGTTGATGGAACCAAAGTCATCACCGGTTCTCACAACTGGAGTGAAGCCGCCAACCGAGCGAATGATGAAACTTTGTTGGTGATTGAAAGTGCCACGGTCGGCACTCACTTTGAGCAAGAGTTCGATCGAGTCTATCAAGGCGCAATTCTGGGTCTACCCCAGCGCATCAAGCAGAAAATGGATTCACGCAAATCTGAATGCAAATAGAAGAGTCTCCAGCCCTCGCTGGAGATTTTTTTTTAAAGCGATCGAAGATAACCAAAAGCGCTTCGCGTTAAGGATTTGATTTTTCCTATCTGGAATCAACCATGCTGCACCTCAAAAAGTATTTCTCTGTTCAGGAACAACACAATCTCGTTGACATGACCCGAAATATAGCCAAAGTCAATGGCGGGATGACAATTCCCGTGATGCCTACGGGTCAAAAGTTCAACTGTAGCCAAACCAGTTGCGGAATAGTTGGCTGGCTGTCCGATCGCAAAGGCTATCGTTATTCATCCATCAATCCAGTAAATAATCAGCCGTTCGCAGCAATGCCGACAGAGTTGATAGACATTGCTCAAAGTTTAGCCAAATTAGTTGGTGAGTTTGATTACCAGCCCGAAACCTGTCTAATCAACTTTTATCCAGCCACCGCCAAAAGTAAGTTAGGTTTGCATCAAGATAATACCGAGCGCAACCTCAAACCCTGCATCATTTCAATATCTCTCGGTGACGATTGCAGTTTTGTTGTCGGCAGCAACCGCAATCGGAAAGATCCACTCGAAGGCATTTTATTACGATCGGGCGATGTCCTTATCCTCCACGGTGACAGCCGTTTAGCTTATCACGGAGTCCAAAGAATTCTACCAAAAACGTCAGATTTACTCAAAAATAACGGTCGATTAAACTTGACAATTCGACAAGTTTATTAGCCACATAAATAAGTAATGCTTCGCCATGAGTTTTTGATTCTTTTTCAGATAAACACTCATGGCAGCAAGCAAAATTCCAGCGTTACTTCAACGTGTCGATCGAACTCTCAATCGCGAAACTCAGTACACTTTTGAGGAACCATTTGAACCGAAAGAGTACCACACAGCAATGATAACCGGGCATCGTTGGTTTGAGTACGACATTAAAGTTGACAAACTTATCACAATGGCACTCAATCAAGGTGTGAGTAAATTCTTGTGTGGAATGGCACTCGGGACCGACCAAATTGCAGCCGAGATTTTAGTTCGGCGTAAACTGAAATGGACAGCCGTAATTCCTTGCGCTGATCAACACAAACTTTGGAAACCACATCAACAAAGCCGTTACAAAAGATTACTGGAACAAGCTACAGAACAGAGATGCCTTTACCAGACTTATAGCACTGGTGTTATGCACGCTCGAAATCAGTGGATGGTGAGCCGATCGGACATTTGCCTAGCTGTTTTCTCTGGTGATCCTAGCGGTGTTGGCGGTGGAACTGCCTCAACTTTCAAGATGGCCCGCAATCGCAATCTCCTCATTTATCAGTACATCCCTGCTGAATCTCGGTTCGTAATCATTGAACCCGCTTATCAACAATTGTCACTTTTCTAGCTATTGGGCCATATTCCCCTTAAAAAGGGGGATTGTTCAAAATCACACACTTACCAACGCAAAATCATGAAGAAAAAAGTAATCATGACCCACATTCATGCTCGAATCACGAAACTAGCGAAGGGTGCGATCGAACGTGGAGACATTCTCAGTTGCGATCGCATCTCCGACGGCTCTTACTTAATCAAGCGTTCTGTTCCCGATACAAATGACGGCAAACCACAAACCACCAAATATACTACCGTCGCTGCTGCTAGTCTCCTTTATCTTCTCAATTCCTATGCTTTAGCCAATCCCACATCAGAAACAGTAGCAGAAACAGAAACAGAAACAGTTTAAAAGCTCCAGAAATCAAAAACAAAAGTACCCCTCGTGAAGGCTTCGCCGGGGGGTACTGATTCTCTATCACTCTGTCAAGCAATCTGTCAAAGGTAACAAATATGTCCATCCAATCTTCCACTCTATCACAAACTGTTCAAGAATTAGCAATCGATTCTAATCTTGATTGTGAAACTGTTGAGACTCTAATTCCTAAAAAAGCAGCAGACCAGATGCTTCTAGAAGCGATCGGCAAACTTATCAATCTGAATGAAATCGTCGATCGGCTTCAGGCGTTGGATTGTCAGCAGTGCAGTTTATTCACGCCTAATCAAGTTAAGTTTGCTTTCCTCAAATGGATTGAGAATCATCTTGAGTCGATCGAACTCCAACCTGAATGGTATCTGAGCAAGGATTTCAAGCATTTCGATCGACATCTACCGTTTGATGAGTTACAAGATGCCATCGAACGAGAGTTTGATGTTGAAGCTGTTTATCAAGAAATCGGTGATGCTCATGAAGCTGGATTATTCGATAACTCTAGTCTTGAAGATCAGTTTACTGGCACTGCACAACAAGCAGCAGCAGATGCTTTAACTTGGTAGCTAAATAGTCAACAAAAAAAGCGGTTAGCGTAGGACTACCCGCTTTTAAATTCAGTTTCAGGTATTTCACACAACAATTCTAACATGAAACATCTCAAAAGACTTGCTGAACTTCGCAATCAAATTGAAAGATTAAAAGCTGAAGCTGATGCGATCGAACCTGATGCAATCCTGGAAGGGTTTGACATAATTGAATCCAACAACTCTCGCAAAAACGTAGTCTATAACGACGACAATGCGAAAATCGTTATCCAGCTACGAACTCGCTACGATGACAAAAACCTTAGTGTCGTTCGGTTAGATGAGGATATGGTCCGTGAATACGAAAAAGTCTGTCGATCGAACGCAACCGCCATCGCCAACAGTGAATCTTACCTCAACGATATCAAAGAAATGCTTACAGAAGCAGAAACAAAACATGAAGCGCTTCTCACTTCTCCGTATTTAGAAACGTTACGGAAACAGCGGGCGATCGCAATCAATAAAACTGAGCATAAAGTGCCAGGATTAGCGGTTTATGTTCATTACCTAAAGCGTTAAAATAAACCTAAAGCGATAGTATTCATTAAATAAAATGCTTCGCTTTAGGTTGTTGATTCTTTCGTAAATTCTAAAATGACAACAATCACAATCAATGAATCCAGTTTTCAGGTAGAACCCTTTGTCCGCTACAAAGAAAATCGAGTCAAAGGACACTTTAGTTTACAAAGTCAAGAATTTTCTTCGCTGAATATGGCAATCGTAAAGATTAAGAGCCGAACCTTAACACTCGATTCGGTACTTGCCTCTTTACCAGTAAATGAAATTTGGGGATTTGTCGTCAATGATTCGGGCGGAACACTTTCAACTGTGCTTACGTTAAAGCGTGATTTACCACCGATCGAACCTGGCAAAATCTATAAATTAGATTTTCTGCCATTCAAGACTGACCTAGGGAAAGGGTTCACGGTAAACGCTTTTCCTCGCAATCCTGTTAATGCTATCGAAAAGTATGCTTTAGAAGTTGCTGACGATATTCTAAACTCTGAGATAGATTTCTGTCAGGATGAAAGATTGAATGAAATGCGAGTCTAACTTGGCAGTTTGTCAGTGGTTTGCGTAATAGCAAGGCAATGGCAACCTGCGGTAAACTTAATAGATATACCCAAAGCAATCGTAATGCTTCGCTTTGAGGTTTTGATTCTTTTTTACCATTGGTAGAAACAGAAACAGAAACCAAAACCAAAACAGAAACTCATCTCCAACTTAGTCAGAACTAAAATCATGAACGTAATAATGATGGACGGATTTGCATTCAGAATTCCTGGTATCGCTAGCCGATATCGCGCATCTTGCGGTAAAGATTTCGGTTGCTTCGTAACAGGCGATACCAAAGGCATGAATGTCAGTAAAGCTGAAAAAGCGGGCTTGACCCGTGGTGACTTTGTTGAGATGGCAATTTGTGCGATCGATAACAAAACGCTGACATTTGAACCTCATTACATCAATGAGCAATTTACCGAAGTCTGGGGTATCCCAGTCGCAGGTGAGATGAAAACCTTCTTCCATGAGAAATGCAGTGAACTCTCAACTTTCTTGATTCATCGCCAGTCTCAGGACAGGATGAAGGGTTTGATAGAAGTGTTCAGTCGATCGGCTTTTAATTCCTGGGTTGAGGAGGGGATGCAGGGCGACCACAACGAATATGCGAGGAGCAAAGCTTCGGAAGCTTATTTCTCCAATATTTTTCGATTTCAACTGACCCTTACAGAGGGTAAACATGGGCCGTTCCACTATGTGGCAACGACGCTTCGCCCTCCTTCCAGCGCTCTTGATGAAGCAGCTCTGAAAGTTGTCCGTCAGATTCACGAAATGAAACAATCCGGGATAGATTACTGTAGCGACCCTCGCTTAGTTGAAAATCAGCAGATGTGCTTGGGCGGTGCAACAGTTCCAGTTGCAGACCTTGCTGTTCCAGTAACAGAGACTAAGCAGCTCAAAGGTAAATAATTCTTAAAATTGGGGAGGACACGATTTTTCTGAAGTGTTGTTTTTCCCAATTTTAATTGTTTACGATCGCAACTTACGAGCTGACCCAATTAACTCGCTCTTCTGTCAAAGAAAGGTAATCTGATGCTGAAAACAATCAAAATAACTAGCACAACAGGCAATCAAGAACACATTGCCAAACTCTTCAAGGAATATGTGATAGATGTTCTGAAAAAAGCTGTAGCTGTTGCCGAAGAAAACGGTCAAGAATTTTTGCCTGAATTTCAAAAGTCTGACTGGGAATGGGTCACAGATTCTTCTCCCGCTGAATTAGTCGAAACAGTATCTTGGGCTTGGCACATTCGATGCGCTACGCGCCCGCAAGCTACGAATGGCAACGGAACCGATGGCGATTGCACTATCTACCTCAAGTCTGAGCAAGCCATCCGCAGCCACACCTCAGAAAGATTGCTTGAAGGTAATGCCGTCTATGACCTGGATATCACTGTAACTAGCTAGTTTCTCATTTCTCTACATACACACGCGCACGTTAATTATCACGCGCGCGTGATTACCCCAACATCTAAAACACATGAGCAATATTCAGTGGACTGGCATCACGGCTAATCCCATCCATTTGGTCAAAGCCGATGGCAGACACGGCGGACACTGGTGTCATAAAATCAGTCCAGGATGCCTTCATTGTTATGCCGAAACAATGAATCTAAGTAACTACTTCATCTTTGCCAGTGGCTTAGCCTACAGCGGGACAGTTCCTGTCAACATGGTTTTCTCCTCAGTCATCATGGAGAAGCTGGTGAAAATGAAGAAAGGTGAGAGAATTTTCATCTTCTCCATGACTGATTGCTTCGGGGATTGGGTCAGTAATGATTGGCTGGATTTAGCTTTTGCTTATATGGTGATAGCGTCCCAGCACACCTTCCAAATTCTGACAAAACGCCCGGAGCGGATGCCGGACTATTTTCGATCAGCAAAAGAACGAATCAGAAAAACTGTTGAGGATTTGAGACGGGAACTGAAATTACCCCCGGCAGAGTTTGTGTGGCCGATTCCGAATCTCTGGCTTGGCACGACGATCGAGAACCAAGACTGTACTAAAAGAATTCCTTACCTTTTAGAAACAGAATCAGTAATTTGGTTTCTGAGCTGTGAGCCTTTACTAGAACGGGTAAGCATTAAGAAGGAATGGCTAGATCAAATCGACCAAGTAATTATTGGGGGTGAATCCGGGCCCGGTGCGCGTCCCTGTCAACTTGACTGGATTCGATTCATGGTTAACCAATGTCAAAGTGCTAAAGACGTGGCGATATTTGTCAAACAACTTGGCTCTAATCCTCTTCTAACTGCCTGCTCTATCGAAGGAGTAGCAACTACTTACCAAAAACTGAAACTCAAAGACAAGAAAGGTGGGACGATCGATGAATTTCCCGAAGATTTAAGAATTCGTCAGTTTCCTATACTGACTCCTTCTTCCTAATGCTCTGCTGTCCGCTGCGGTGTCGGGTACGATGCCGTGAACCATTTAGAAGTCGAATGTGTTTGCGTTCCCTGCCATATCGATCGAGAACGCCAACGGAAACAAGAACCGCAATATCACAATCACACCCGGCAATCTAATGGCTTTTAAGTTCCGCGTTGCTAAAGTTTGCGGATTCAATAGCTGTGACTTTTACAGCGACTATAACCGCAACTACTCTCGTAGCTTGCGGGTCGCGTAGCGACATCGATTCACTTGATTTATGTCGAAACCACAGATAATTTGTGGGCTTACCGTAGTCTCTGCCATTTGGATGAAAAGCATAAAATCTGCTTAGAAAACCAAATGTCAGACTACGAGTTAAGTGTGATTCAAAAATGGTTACTAGAAAATTAGCTGGTTTTGCTTCGCTGTAAAGCGTAGCCGAAGGGTTTCAAATTTTGGACAAATAATATGGCAATTCGCATTCCTAAGAAAAATGAAAAGTTTCCTGAGCCTAAGCCTGAACCTGCCTCTACTTCTGATTCTGGGTTTAGTGCAGAATCAATGTTTAAGAACTTAGCCGCTAAAGTTCGCTGGGAAAAAGAACATATTAAGCCCGTTTTGGGGGACTTGTTCCTATCCTATGGCGACACCTGTTATATCTTCCTAACCTTTAGCTGTGACGAAGGCTATGTGGGAGAAGGTTATGGCTTTTACCACTCTCGCACAGAAGAATATGATGAGATTGGTCGGCGTTTGGCTAAGCTGTGGCCGATCGAACAGCTAACTGAAGAGAGAAAAGTAAATCATTACAGTCGTGGTGCTAGGTAGCCCATAAGTAATGCTTCGCTGTAGGGTAGTGATTTCTAGAAACAGTAATATGTCACTACCCTATCTCACAAAAATCGACGATTCCAATCATTCTTTCATCCATCCTTCAGCCATCCAATACGAGCGACCAGCGGTAAGATTAGCTAATCGACTACGTTGGGATAGATTGAATATTGAACCAGAGCTAAAAAGACTTTTTCGCTATTACCGTAACACCTGTTCTCTTGCGGACAGAACCCAGGGATTTGAATCTGCTAAGTCTCCCGAAACTTATGCTGAAATTGGTGAATTGTTAGCCAAGATGTGGTCGATCGATCAACTTACAGAAGTCAAACAACTGAATTATTACAGTCGTAGTGCTTCGCTGTAGAGGGGTAGTGTTTAGCTAATCGTTGACCAATGAACATTCAGACTTTAGAATTTTTGGGACAAAACACCCAGCAACAGTATCAAAAACTAACAGCGAAAGCTTTGTTTGAGATGGAATATATTGAGCCATATTTAGGCTCAATATTATTCCCTTATTACAGCCACTACTGCGTTATCTCGGTACTCAGCATTAACTATTCTCACTACCGATTTGGATTTTATGATAGCGGTAGTCATGCCGATCGATACGATCGAATTGCCATGCTTCTTAAAAGAATCTAAAAACTCATCACAAAAATTGACTGTTACATCGTGCTCATATAACAGTCAATTAAATCACAATAGCAAGTCAATTAATTATACCCTAAATCTATGCAAGTATTTCTCACCGGAACCGAAAGACTTGAGAAAATGAACGAGGAAATGTGGACGAAAATTCACAATATCATGAAGCTCAATGCTACAATTTTAATCGGGAATTATCGCGGTTTTGATCAGTTAGCATTAACATTTTTAAATGTTTTGGAATATCCTAACGTTAAAGTTTATGAAGCGGGAAGCGATATAGGTTTTGGATATCCAATCATTGATGCAGGTCGATATCCACGTCAAGATATCCTAATGAATCGATCGGCAGATTATATGTTGGCAGTTCATGACGGTCTTAGTTATGGAGTTAAAGCTAACTTGAGACGGATGCCAGAAAATCGTATTCGCATTATCCGAGTTTAGCTTCCACGCTCATTAACCAAACAGGAACTCGAATGAAAGTATTTTTTACAGGGCCCGACCATCTAGAAATAATCCATCCTCAAGTCAGTTTGAGAATCTGCAAAGTAATTGACCTCAATGCCGAAATCTTGATTGGAAACTTTAGCGACTTTGACGAAATTGCTTTAGGAATCTTATTTATTTTAGAATATCATAAAGTTACCGTTTATCAAAGTGTAAACAAGGATAATCTGGGGTATCCGATCGTCAATGTCGGTCAATATCCCGCTCAAGATATTGCTATGAGCGCAGAAGCCGATTTTATGCTTGCCGTTTGCGACGATAAAAGCCCCAGAGTTGCTGCCAATCTCCAACGAATGCCCGAAAATCGTATTCGTCTCATCCGACTTTAGTTCCTCTCACAATCAACAGTTTCTGTTCCTGAAAAAGTAACAAACTATAATCGATCGCCCATTAGCTACAACCGCACGATTACCATAAATATAAAATTGTGTATTTTTTCATACCTTAAACCGAGATGCGTGCGATCGACTATGATGAGGTCGATCGCCAAAAATCACTCTTGTCAACGTTCCTAATTAGAAAGGTTTCTAAATTCGCGAGTTCCCTGATAACCTGATAAATCAGCTAACTCCTGCAAAGATTTTTGCCCTGAGTAAAACTTACCATTAATTTCCCAAGTAGGAGTACCCTGAATCTTGGCAGCTTCGCAAAGATCGCGACGAGCATTTTTCCCTTGCGGATTGCACTCGATATAATTGATAATGCGAGCCGCTTCTTTGCCAAAACTTTCCTTCTGCATCTGACAGTGATCGCAGGTAAAAGAACCGTACATTTTAGCTCCCACTCTTTTTAAATGCTGCGCTAAAGCAATTTCTGAAGTACCAGAGGATGTTGTAGTATTCATACTTGTTTCCTTAGCTGTACCGAGATTATTGACATCGGCATAAAGAGCCAGAGAGGAAATCAGCACTAACATAGATACCAGAATCCCTATAAAAAATAGTTGCCCGATATCATCCCATTCACGACCGATTAATGCTAAGACAAACAAGCTAGTTGCAAACAAAGCAGAAGCAATACAGTAAATACAAGCTGCTTTAATATCAACAGCCAGTACATACATCAGATAGCCGCTGAAAATCGTCATAGCTGTGCTACCAGCAAACAGAAATAAGCCCGTCCAAGACTCTAACTTAGAGCGGAGACTCTTCTGTTCTGCTGGATTAACAAGTAGGGGAGCTACGGCAAAAACTATCATGCTCAAGTAGCCCAAAAAACCGAACAAAGAAAGAGGCAAACCAAAGACATAGGCATAGGGACTCGAAAGCACGATATCGCAGCCTTCGATCGGACAAACTGCCGTCCCGTTGGATAACTTGACCACTGTTAGATAAGCAGTAATCGCAGCCCCTATCGAGGCAATTCCTGCCGTGATGGGACGAGAATAGCGGTGAATCCAAGGCTGAGAACGTTGACGACGCATAGTATATTTGACCTCAAAATGTATGTTTCAATTGTGGCGTAAGTTCGGCAATGCCCGCCCAGCGAACACTCTATTTCAAAACTCTAGTCGCATTGAAAATTGCTGCTAAAGCGACCCCAACATCGGCAAAAACGGCCTCCCACATTGTAGCTAACCCAAAAGCACCAAAAGCAATAAATATGCCTTTGACTAACATGGCAAAAATGATATTTTGCCAAACAATATTGTGAGTTTTTCGGGCAATCTGGATAGCTTCAGCCACCTTGGACGGTGCATCTGCCATAATTACAACATCGGCAGTTTCGATCGCTGCATCGGAGCCCAAACCCCCCATCGCTATGCCCACATCAGCCCTAGCAAGCACGGGTGCATCATTAATTCCATCCCCCACAAAGACAATTTTCTCGCCTTTTTTAGATTGACCGATCAGTTTTTCGATCGCCTCTACTTTTCCTTCGGGTAATAACTCGGCTAAATAGGAATCTAAACCGAGCTTTTTCGCAACACTCTCAGCTACAGCTTGATTATCTCCTGTTAGCATCACGATTCGCTCGACACCTAATTTTTTGAGGTCGCGAATAGCCTGTACTGCGTCTTCCTTAAGCTCGTCAGCAATCAAAATATACCCAGCGTAGCGGTTGTCTACCGCTAAATGAACGATCGTACCTTCAGCATTGCAGACATCGTGAGCAATGTTTTCTCGGTGCAGCAAACGGTCATTTCCCGCAAGCACAATTTGATTATTTAATTTTGCTCGAATCCCGTGTCCCGCTATTTCTTCGTAATCTTTCACATCCGATGAATCTATCTTTCCGCCGTAAGCTTCTATAATAGATTTCGCGACGGGGTGATTTGATTGAGATTCTACTTTAGCAGCTATTGCCATCAACTCAGATTGTGAAAAACCCTTCTGAGGCACAATTTGTGCTACTTTAAAAACTCCTTTTGTCAAAGTTCCTGTTTTGTCTAAAACAACTGTCTTGACTGCTGTGAGGGTATCTAAAAAAGTCGAGCCTTTAACCAAAATACCGCGCTTGGCTGCACCGCCAATTCCCCCAAAGTATCCCAAAGGAATGCTGATCACCAATCCGCAAGGGCAGGAAATAACTAACAAGACTAGGGCGCGGTAAACCCATAAAAATCTATCTGCATTAGTTGCTCCTGAAATGAACAAAGGCGGAATTAAAGCTACTGCTAGCGATGCAAATACTACAAACGGTGTGTAGTAACTAGCAAATTTGGTGATAAATTTCTCAGTTTCAGCTTTTTTGCTTCTGGCATTTTCTACTAATTCCAGAATTCGGGAGATTGAAGATTCACCAAAGAGTTTGGTAACTTTGACGGTGAGAACTCCTGTCTGGTTAATAGTTCCTGCTAAAACTGTTTCTCCAACTTTCACGGTTCGAGGTACTGATTCTCCAGTTAGTGCAGATGTGTCAATCTGAGAATTGCCGTCTATAATTTCACCGTCTAAGGGAATTTTTTCTCCCGGTTTGACAAGGATGATCTCGCCGACGGCTACGGTTTCTGGCGCAACTTTTTTGATTTCGCCATTTGCTTTGAGGTTGGCGCTGTCTGGACGAATTTCTAAAAGCGATCGGATCGATTGACGCGATCGCCCAACGGCAAATTCTTGAAAAAGTTCTCCTATTTTGAAAAACAACATCACCCCGACTGCTTCAGGGAGTTTGTGAATAGCGACAGCGCCGAGTGTTGCTATAGTCATTAAGAAATTTTCATCAAACACTCTGCCTCGCAGAATGTTGCGACCCGCACTGGTTAAAACATTCCATCCGCTTAAAAGATAGGCTGGGATGAAAACCAGATATTCACCTATACAATAGGGCGTGTTGTGCAGTTTTTCTTCAAAAATTAAACCGCCGACAAATAGTACAACAACCAATATCACAGGAATCAATTCTTGCTTCAGGTTAAAATCTCCGTTCCCCTGGCCGTGGCTGTGGTTCTGGTTATGATTCTCATGACTGAGATCGGGGCGATCGTCGTGACTACAGCAGCCGGAATCCGAGGTTTTTGGATTGTTCATGATGTCTCCTAGGTTGAAAATACAGTTAACTTATGAACATATATTCATACTATATCTCCAAAGCTAACAATTTGGTAAATTATTGAGTTAAAAATTTGGCTGCTAGTTAGCTCAAGTTTGCGGTCACAAGTTGCGATCGAGAGTAAGAATTATTATCGTTTTGCTCATGTTAAGTAAAAATTATTGACTCATATTATTTGCTTGCCTGTGTCACATCCCATTGCTTGGTTTACCATTGCTGCATTTTTGACGCTTTGACTATCCACGATGGCTTCAGACGGACTCACCGCTCGGTTGTGGCTAACTTTAACCCAGGCTCTAAGTCGGTCATGTAGTCTCAGCAAAGTTCCGTCTTTACGCCAGGTGTAGAAGTAGCGATAGACGCTCTGCCAAAGTGGGAAGTCTCCCGATAAGTCACGCCAAGTACAGCCTTGGGTTAACAGGTAAAAGATTGCATTCACGACATTCCCCACCTCAACCTTGGGTGACGATCCCTAGATGTTGGAGGTGAAATAAAAGGTTCAATCAACTCCCATTGTTCCAAAGTAAAGTTGCTGAAGTACACTTTACTCATAGCTATTTTTGGTACTGTTTCTATGTCTCGGCGATGAAAAAACTAAAACGAAGCGAGAAACGTTCAAATCGTTGCTGCAAAACCTGTTAAGCAATATTACTACAGCCGTTGTTGCTTCATTCTGTCGCGTTGTGCATCTCGAATAATACTGATTCCACCCCAAACGACTAGACTTGCGATTCCAAATCCAACAATTAAATCGGGAAACCGAGAATTAAATAGAGTGACTAGGAAACCTGCGACGATCACACTAAAATTTGCAATTACATCATTCTGCGTAAATATCCAACTTGCCCGCATATGTACCTCACCCTTACGATGCTTTGAGAGAAGGTACAAACCATAACTGTTAGCAATCAGCGCCAAAAAAGCCATTGCCATCATCCAGCCTGATTCCGGTGAACTTCCCCAAACAAACCGTCGAATCACATCGACGACAACCATCACGGCTAACGTGATCTGAAAAATACCACTTAGAGTCGCTGCACGATTCTTGTGATGCGCCGATTTGCCAACTGCATACAGCGACATCGTGTAAACTGAAGCATCTGCAAACATATCTAATGAGTCTGCAACTAAGGCAGTTGAATCCGCTAAAACTCCTGCCACAATTCCGACGACAAACATTGTGCCATTGATAAGTAACAGAATTCGCAACGTTTTACGCTCGGCTGCGTTCTTGGCTTCCATGTGACATCCACAGTCTGACATCCTGCCTCCTGTTTAGCTTGTTGTTATTCGTTCTCTGAGCAGTTGTAGCGGGTACATTCATAAACTCCTTTTGCTACATCAGCCAGTAACTCTTCGACCATTTCCAAAATCTCAGCAACTCGTGCATCGGCGAGTTGATAACTGGTGTACCGTCCTTGCTGCAGGGTGTTTACCAGACCGCAATCACGGAGACAGCCCAAGTGGTTTGAGGTGTTAGATTGCGATAGCCCGGTTGCTTCAACAATTTCACTCACGGTCATTGGACGCGATCGCAGCACGTCCAAAATCGCCAATCGTGATGGATCGGAAAACCCACGAAAGAGTTTTGCTTTCAAGCGAGTGGACTGGGATTGAGCAGAGACAATCATATGCTTAGCTTCAATACAAAGCTCTTTTATATCATCATATCAGCAACTAATGATATGTCAACACCTGAAAGCTTATTTATACCCTTATATGAGCAGCGTCGCAGTTCCCACATCCGCTATTGCCCAAGCCGGAGCATCGTTAATCCCATCTCCCAGCATCGCTACAATTTTCCCTGGTGCTTGCAGTGTTTAGATTTGAGCTGCTTTTGGGTCTAGTCCAACTTCAGCAAAAACGCGCTGGATACCAGCAGAAGGGGCCATCGACTCAACTCATGCCTTGGAGTTTGACTGTGAGGTGATCCATATATGCACTCTGAAATTGGGAATGGGTAATATTCTGACTTCTGTCTTCAAGCGCCTGGATAGCCAACAGATGCGCTCGCTTTCCTAACTTGATTTTCCGGTGGCACAGTTTGAATTGTCCTCAATTTCGTCTTGAGATCGGCTTCAACATTGGCATTTTAGCAGCCCGTAGGCATCTGGGCTGCTGAAGCGAAATTTCATCCTAATTTCATTTGACTGTGAAATACTAGGTTGAATAGAGCATTTCTAGCTCTTGGTCATTGCTTATCGGTCGCTTATGGGAAAATGCTAATAAGTAACTTTACCTAATGGGTGTCACTTACTTACCTTGGCAAAATACCAACCGTTAAACCTGGGGCACTCAACCTGATTTCAAGGACAATGCCAACGATGATATTCCACAAGTATGTTCAATCTCCGGCAATTATTAGCAGTTTTTCTGGAATTTTGTTCAGCATAATTTTGCTAAGTTCTCCTGTCGCTGTTTTTGCCCACGCTGGCCACGGAGATGAATTTAAGCATAGCGACGAAACAACTGAAACTCCTGTTGCTATTTCTGTCGATGCCGAAACAGCAAAACGATTAGGAATTAAAGTTTCCCCTGCCGCTCGACAGCGACTAGATATCGGCATCAAAACCACCGGACAAATAGAAACTTTGCCCAACGAAAAAGTAGAAGTTACGGCTCCTGTTGGTGGGAAAGTAGTAGAGTTGCTGGTTAAACCTGGGGACAAAGTATCAAAAGGTCAACCGCTTGCGGTTTTATCGAGTTCAGAATTAGGACAGTTGCGGGTTGAATCTCTCTCGAAACGTGCCGAAGCTGAGGCGGATTTGCAGCAAGCGGAAGGCGATCTCAAACTAGCACGAGAAAATTACGATCGCCTCGTGAAAATAGCTGAAGCTGAAATAGCACAAGCCAGAACTCAATTAGTAGCAACTACCCAACAGTACCAAAAAGAGCAAGAATTAGTAAATAAACGCTCTGTTGTCAAAGTTGCTAAAGAAAATTATCAGCGTCAGATTGAAATATCGCAAGCTGAGATCGCCAGAGCCGAAACAGAACTGACTGTGGCTAAAGAACAGTTCGATCGCGACAAAGAATTAGTGGCATCTGGGGCGATCGCGCGGCGCACAATGCTGGAATCGCAAGCCCGCTTCGCCGAAGCACAAGCCGCTGTTGCTAAGGCAAAAAGCCGTCCTGAAGTTATCAAAGCCCAAACCGAAATTAAACAAGCCGAAGTAGACCTGCCGATGCGGGAGTTGCGGGAATCTCAAGGCACAGTAGCAGAAGCAAAAGCTCAACTTACCAGATCTCTGAGCCGCCGGGAAGTTCTAGAAGCCGAGAACCAACTCAAACGCGGCAAAACTGCCGTCGAAGTCGCTCAGTCGCGCATTCGCTTGGCTGACGCAGCCTATCAAGCGCGACTCCAACAATTAGGAACTGTTGCCAACGATCGAGGACTCGTTACCGTAGTTGCTCCGATTGCCGGGACGGTAGCCGATCGCGAAATCACCCCCGGAGAGTCAGTAAACGCTGAAAAACCGTTAATGAGTCTGTTAAATGACAGCCGCGTTTTTGCCACAGCCAATATTTACGAAAAAGACCTGAATCAAGTAAAACAGGGTCAGGAAGTCAGGGTAAAAGTCGCTAATTTACCCGATCGCATTTTTAAGGGAAAAATCACTTTCATTGGGTCATCCGTGTCAGGAGAAACGCGGGTTGTGCTGGTAAAAGCAGAAGTAGATAATATTAACGGCGAATTAAAGCCCGGACTGTTTGCGGAGTTGGAGATTTTAACCGACAAAACTGCCACAAATATTTTAGCAATTCCGAGTTCGGCGGTAGTAGATGTTAGCGGTAAAAAAACCGTTTACGTCCAAAATGGCAATGCTTATCAAGCTGTTGAAATTGAACAAGGTCAAACGGCCGGAGATTTAGTTGAAGTTAAGACCGGTTTATTCGAGGGAGATTTGATAGTAACGCAGCGAGCACCTCAACTTTACGCACAATCTTTGCGGGGCGGTAGCGATAAACACTCAGAAGACGAGGAAAAGAAAGAGGCAACTCCAAAGGCAACAGAGGTTAATTTTAATAATTTACCCGTGTCTTTATGGTGGGCGGGAATAGGGGGAGGAATTGCGATCGCATCCCTGACTTTCACAGCCGGCGTGTTGTGGGGAAATCGACGTAAATTGCCAGCAATGGCAGCGGATTCAGGAAACCATGCCGCAAATAATGGTTTTTCCGCCTCTGCACCGGCGTTGGACACTGAACTGGTGTTACACAATGACAACCATCACGTTAAAACTCAAGAGGAAGAAGTCAAGAGTTTGAAGTAAACAATTGCGTGAATATAGCAATTTAGTTGGCAAAAGTATGTATCTATTAACTCCAAGCTAATAAAATGTTCAGCACAATTCTTAGATGGGTCATAAACCGCCGGTGGCTAGTCGTTGTGGCCACCATTATTGTTAGTCTTTGGACATTTTCTATCATTCCCCAAATGTCGCTGGATGTCTTTCCGCCTTTCGCACCGCCACAGGTGGAAATTCAGACGGAAGCGCCAGGGCTCGCGCCGGAAGAAATCGAGTCTTTGGTAACACTACCGATCGAAAGTGCGATTAACGGAACTCCTGGGGTAACAGCAGTGCGATCGGCTTCTGCTGTGGGCCTTTCTGCTGTTAAAGTTATCTTTGATTGGCAAACTGACATTTATCAAGCGCGCCAGTTGATAACAGAAAGGTTGCAGCAAGCTCAAAGCAAACTCCCGGCTGGGGTAGAAACACCGCAAATTTCTCCGACAACTTCACCTGTTGGTCTGGTGATTACCTATGCTTTTACCTCGGAAACTACTCCTTTGATGGAAGTGCGCCGTCTGGTTGACTGGCAAATCACAAATCGCCTTTTAGGCGTGACTGGCGTTGCCCAAGTCATGGCTTACGGTGGCGAGCAGAAGCAATATCAAGTATTAGTAGAACCTGCCAAGTTAAAAGCTTTTAATGTGTCGTTGCAGCAAGTTGCCGAAGCGACAGCGGCTGCGAATGTTAACGCGCCGGGGGGGTATTTAATTACGCCGGATAAAGAAACTTTAATCCGGGGGGTGGGGCGGATTGAGTCTGTGGAAGATTTGCAGCAATCTGCGATCGCATCTCGGCAAGGAACAGTCGTCAGAATTGGTGATGTCGCTGATGTCAAGGTTGGTGCTGCTATCAAGCGGGGCGACGGCAGCTTTAACGGCAAAAAAGCTGTGATTGTGATGGTAAACAGACAGCCCGTTGCTGATACTCCAGCGGTAACGAAAGCGGTTGAGGCAGCAATGGCTGAGGTGAAAGAAGCTCTGCCAAAAGATATTAAAGTTACTGTGACTTTCCGACAGGAAGAATATATTAATTCCTCGGTGGAGAATGTGCGCTCGGCTTTAGTTGAAGGCAGTATTATCGTCACCCTTATTCTCATCCCGTTTTTGATGAATTGGCGCACTCTCGGGGTTGTTTTGTTGGATTTCTTTCTGACTTGGCTGTTCGCGCTGCTGGCGATGTATTGGCTGGGGCTGGGGCTGAATACGATGACTTTGGGGGGTTTGTCGGTGGCGATCGGTACTGCGATCGACGATGCTATTGTATATGCGGAAAATACCTACCGCAACTTGAGAGAAAATACGTCTTCTCTTCATCCTCGTCCGGTGATGGATGTGATTTTTGATGGCAGTCAGGAGGTGCGCGATTCTTTAATTGGAGCGACTGTTATTGGGATTGTGGTGTTTTCGCCAATTTTTAGTTTACCCGGTATAGAAGGTCGAGTTTTTACGCCGATGGGGATTACTTATTTGGTAGTTGTGGTAATTTCTAGTCTGGAATCGCTGTTCATATCTCCGGCTCTTTGCGCTATTTTGTTGCCTACCAAACGCATGAGTGGTAAAGAACCTTGGTTACCGAGATTTTGCAAGCACATTTATCATTATTGTATCAGAATTTCAATGCGTTATTCGTGGATTATTTTAGCTTTAGCTGCTGCTAGCATGGTGGCTGCATTAATTATTTTGCCTTCGTTTGGACGGGTGTTTTTGCCGGAGTTTCAGGAGCAAACTTTGGTGAATACTATTCAGCTTTATCCGGGAGTGTCTTTGGAGACAACAGATAGCGCAGCTTTTGCTATTGAAGATGCACTTAAGAATGATACCAGGTTTGAATACGTGCAAGTGCGATCGGGCAGAGCTCCGGGTGATGCTGATGCTGCGGGAGTCAATTTAGCTCACATTGATATCGGTTTGAGCGAGGAGGGCATGAAAAATAGACCAAAAACTTTGGAGGCGCTGCGGCAGGAATTTGCTAAATTGCCGGGAGTTGCACCAAATATCGGCGGTTTTATTTCTCACCGGATGGATGAGGTTTTATCTGGTGTCAGAAGTCAGATTGCTGTCAAAATCTTTGGCCCGGATTTGGATCAGCTTCGCATCCTCGGTGCCAAAGTTGAAGAGCAAATGAAAACTGTTCAAGGGATTGTAGACTTGCAACTCGAACCGCAGGTGCCAGTGCAGCAGATTCAAATTAAGTTTAACCGCCAAGCTGCGGGTAGATACGGTTTAAAAATCGGGGAGCTTTCTGAAATAATTGAGACAGCTTTAAACGGCAAAGTTGTTTCTCAAGTTTTGGAAGTGCAACAAACTTTTGACTTAGTTGTTTGGTTGCAGCCTGAAGCCCGCAATAACTTAGAAACTATTCAGAATTTGTTGGTTGATACTCCAAGTGGCAATAAAATTCCCCTCGCCCAAGTTGCGACTGTCAAATACGGTACGGGTCCAAATACGATTAACCGCGAGAATGTTTCCCGGTTGATTGTGGCAGCGGCTAATGCTAAAGGTAGGGATTTGCGAGCAGTTGTGAATGAAATTCAAGCTAAAGTAAAACGAGAAGTAGAGTTGCCTTTTGGCTATTTTATCCAGTACGGCGGTCAATTTGAAGCAGAACAAAGAGCTTCGCAAAATATTATGATATTTAGTGCGATCTCCTTTCTTGTAATAACAGTATTAATGTATATTTCGGTCAAGTCAATTCCTTCAACTGCTATGATTATGATTAATTTGCCACTCGGATTAGTGGGAGGAGTAATCGCGGTAGCTTTGACGGGTGGCATCATCTCTGTAGCTTCCCTGGTTGGCTTTGTTACATTATTTGGCGTTGCCACCCGCAACGGTTTGCTTTTAGTAGACAACTACAACACTAAATTGGCAGAGGGAATGCCTTTTAAGGAAGCAATTATTAAAGGCTCGATGGAACGGCTTAATGCTATTTTGATGACAGCTTCAACTTCAGCTTTAGGTTTAGCACCTTTAGCATTAGAAGGCGGCGCGGGAAAAGAAATCCTGCAACCTTTGTCAATAGTAGTTTTAGGCGGATTGTTTACTTCTACAGCCTTAACGTTGCTGGTGTTACCAGCGTTGTACGCCAAGTTTGGAAGATTCTTAGTGCCTAAACAAACACCGCCCGTTTCGGATAACGGGAAGGTAGTTCAAGCCGTTTTTGAGAAGTGATTTTTGCGGTATATTGCTCACATTTTCTCATTCGTTTATGTCATCCAAAAGAATCAATATGAAGAAAATACTAATTAAGGCTGTTGCATTGACTTTGGCTAGTACAGTTTTAATGGCTCCTAGTTATGCAAGTTTCGAGACAGATGAGAGTAGGTTTTCTAATGTTGACGAAGATGTGTACTTTTCCCCCACTCGCTGGCGGCTTGTCAAACAAACTTTCGTGTTACACTTTCCTGAAAATAGCAAAGCTGTTACTCAGATAATTATTGCTACTCCACCCACTGTCGCTGTGAGTAATGATATTGAGGTGCTGGAACACAAGGGTAGGAAAATTAGCATCAATGTTTCTGTCAATGGCAAAAACATTATATTAGACTTCCTGAAACCTGTCGCTCCTGGCAGCAGGATTGATATTAATCTCAACCAAGTTAAACAACCCATTCTCGATTCTACTTCTGTGTACCGATTTTCAGCTAAAGTCGTTGGTAGTGACACAGAGATTCCCATAGGTATAGCTGAGTTTCGCACAGATTAATTAATCTAAAGATTGGCATTAATTCTTAGGGGAGTATACAAGATAAACATGATGTAAAATTTGTTAAGATTACTGATCATTGAATGCCGGGAGTAAAGCACATGAATTTTTTCAAATCAGGCTTGATTGTTCTAGGAAGTGTGGGTCTGCTTTTCTTGGGAGCTTGTGGGAACAGCAACCCAGCCGCCAATTCAGATGCCAGTTCTACTGGTGCCCAGCCCGCCGAGTCCGCGTCGTCCGATGGAGCAAAAAAAGAGCCCTCTACCCATGCCGGCGCGTTTCACAAAGGCGCTCAAGTTGTCGAGTCAGCTCCCTATCACTTAGAGTTTATCTCTGAAAAAGAAGATAATGGAACTCGTTTAGATTTCCATCTTCTAAAAGAAGAAAATAACGAAGAAATCTCTAATGCTAAAGTAACGGCTCAAATTCAGCTACCTGATGGTAGTCAAAAGACACTTCCCATGACCTATGGAGCTCAAGAAAAAAGCTACACGGCTTTGCTTCCTGGAAAGGCAGCGGGTCAGTATCAGGTGAAAATTACGTCGGATATTGGCGGGAAAAAAGTAGACGGTCGCTTTAGTTTTAAGCAGTAAATTTTCCCTGTTGGGTAGGGCAAGAGAAACAAGCTTCAAGGGTAGCGATCGTGTCTCACAATCACAGTCACGTTTGACACGGATACGACCACGGTGGTAATTACAACCGTGCCTTTGCCATCAGCATCGCACTCAACACGCGGTTTGTCATCATTGAGCCAGTTTATGGAATTCTTGCCAATTCCCTTGCCCTACTTGCCGATGCAGGTCACAATTTGAGTGATGTTTTAGGTCTGCTACTGGCTGGGGAACAACCATCCTGACCCGTCGGCGACCGACAGCCCGCCACACCTATGGGCTGCGTCGTTCTTCCATTTTGGCGGCTCTGTTGAACGCTATTCTTCTGCTGGTAGCTTCAGGGGCGATCGCTCCTGAAGCTATTCAACGTTTTTCAGAACCCAGCTCAGTATCAGGCGGTAGAATTATTGGCATTGCAGCCGTAGGTATCGCTATTACTACGGGAAGTGCCTTAATGTTTATGGCCGATCGTCATAATGACTTGAACATCAGAGGCGCGTTCCTCCACCTGATTGCTGATGCAGCAGTATCTTTGGGTATTGAACACACTACGTTCCAAGTAGAAACTGGCGATCGGAGTTCTCCGTGCCCTCTTGGTCAAGAAAATCTTGTGTTGTGAGTATAAAAAATATCTTGATACCCACTATTCTCGATACTATCCCATCGCACCCTCGGCAGTAGCAACTTACCACAACAGGAATGAATAGTTTCTTTTAAAAATCTGATTTCTGGATAAATGGGCTTGAAAGGTCAAAAATTTCATCCTGATTTCATCTCAATATGTCAATTTAGATAATAACAGAGTCGTTTACTAAGGATTCTGAGGCTTGATTAACGAGATCGGTTGTCATACAGGGGTAAAATAATGAAAAGGCTAATCTGTTCGGCTGTAGCTTTAGCTCTCACAGTTCCGATTGCTGCTGACTATGCGGATGCCCGCATAGGATCTACTCCTCATATCGATGGAGCTGTACAATTTCCTGAAAGTCGGGCAAGGATTGTTCGGCATACGATTAGGTTGCACATTCCTGAAGGCCGTAGCGCTCTTTCTCATCTGATTATTGATGTTCCAAAGGGGTTAATAGTCAGCAAGAATATCACTTTAACAGACGATGTGGAAGGAAAAATTAATGCTGATTTTTCTATGGTAGACAACCAAATTATAGTAAAAATCTCTCAACCACTTGCGTCAGAATCAAAGCTTAAACTTGTTTTGAACGATGTAGCAATAAGAGGTGTTTCTAACGCTTGGCTATACCGGATTTCTGCTAAATCTGTTGGGGTTAATGGAGAAATTCCAATGGGTTTAGCTCAAATTCATGTCTATTGATAGGAAGATTTTTGTTGCAGACACACTATCCTACTGTCCTTGATTATGAAAGTTCTGCTAGCTGAAGAGGAGCGAGTTTTAGGTGGGGCGATTAAGCGAACATTGAACCAGGAAAATATACTGTTGATTGGGTTTTAGATGGCACCCAGGTTTGGAATTATCTAGAGAACCCAAAAAAAACATATACGCTGGCAATCTTCGACTGGTTACTGCCGGGAATATCGGGTTTAGAACTGCTGCGTAAATTGCGGACTTGCAATAGTAATTTGCCTGTGTTGATGCTAACGGCAAAAGACCTCCGGGAAAACAAAGTAGCTGGACTGGATGCGGGAGCCGATAATTATTTAGTGAAGCCGTTCGGAATGGCAGAACTGTTAGCAAAATTTGGGGCTTTGCAAAGGCGATCGACCCACATTCAACCGCAACAGCTACAGGTAGAAAATCTGGTGGTGAACTGCGGAAATCGAACTGTCTGCCATTTCGCTATAAGTGGCAAAAGCCACCTAATTGCTCTAATAAACAAAGAGTCTCAACTGAGAGAATACTTTAGGAAACATCCGAACCAAATTGTCAACACTGACCAAATTTGAAATCAGCTATGGGAGGTTAGTGCAGATACCTTTAGCAATGTCATAGCAGCTAAAGTGCGCTTGCGGTGCAAACTTGAGTCGGTTGGCGGCGCGAATTTAATTGAAACTGTACAGGGCGTAGGATACCGGATGAGAAATTAAAGTAGGGTGGATATTGTTCAGAACCCCTGTTATTTACCGATAGTCCTAGAGGCAGCTATTGTGTCTGTCATGAGTCAAAGGCAACGCAGTGTAGTGAAGAATTTGTGAGATTCTTCGCTACACTTAAAATTACCGAATTACGTTGAAATATCTAAGGTCTGACCAATTACCTCTTATTAAGTTATGAAAAATGAATCAAAATAAACTATTTAACCGGACTCGCTGGAAATTAGCCATTTCCTATGCAGCAGTAATGGGTTTGATTTTAAGCGTGTTGGGATTTGGCGTATATAGGGCGATCGCCCACGCTCACTGGGTAGCCATAGACCGGGAATTAGAATTGGTAGCGGGGACGCTACACGACAGCCTAGAACTCAAATTGCAGCAGCCCGGACGCTTGGAGCCTATAGTAAACGAATTTTTGCCCAACCTCCGCCTCATTGGAGTTAAAGGCATTAAAGAACAGTTGCCAAGGCACCATATTTTAAGCGCTCTCAACCAAGGCTATTACTATATTCGTTTATTTGATTATTCCGGTAAATTAATTGCTACTGCCGGCGCTTATTCAGAAGAATTACCAGCCCAATTTAACTCCCAATACTGGCAAACAATAACTGACACCAAAGGCAATGTTTATCATCAAATTTCTGTAGGGCTACATACCAAAACACAGCAAGATTGGGGATATGTTCAAGTTGGGCGAAGCCTGCAAGACTTTAATGATTATCTCCGTACAGTGAAATGGGTGTTGAAATTAGGATTGCCTACAGCATTGCTGTGTGTCGGTTTTTCTAGTTGGTTATTGGCAGGATTGGCAATGAAACCGATTTATGCTTCCTACCGACAAATTCAACAGTTTACAGCGGATGCCGCTCACGAATTACGAACGCCTTTAGCTGCTTCGCAGGCGACAGTAGAATCAGCGCTGTTGATGTCTGAATTGGATGAAAAAGAAGCGCGGGAAATTTTGCGAACTGTAGAGCGCCAAAACAGACGACTGACTCAGTTAGTTGCTGATTTGCTGCTGCTGGCTCGCATGGATAATCAACCGATAGCCTATCGCCCTCAATTGTGTTGTTTGAATGACCTGGTTAGCGATTTAGTAGAGGAATTGGCAGCAATGGCGATCGCAAGAGAGGTACCGCTAACATCGGAATTGCGGGTGCATCAGCCATTGAATGTTATCGGCGACTGTAACCAGCTTTATCGCTTAGTTTATAATTTAATTGTCAATGCGATTCAATACACTTCACCTGGTGGCAAAGTAAATGTTATTTTAGAGAAAAGTGACCATTTAGTTGTGATTCATGTTCAAGATACAGGGTGTGGGATTGCAGCAGAAGATCAAAAGCAAATTTTTGACCGTTTCTATCGAGTTAACAGTTCACGCAATCGCGTTACTGGCGGATCGGGATTGGGTTTGGCGATAGCGCAAGCTATAACCTTAGCACATGGCGGTAGCCTGACTGTGGAGAGCAAATTGGGTACGGGTAGCATTTTTACAGTGCGATTTCGAGAAAGAAATGTGCCGTTGGTGAATGATGCCATGAATCATTGAGGAATCGGCACATCTGAGAACTTGAGGTAGTGTAGCAACAATGTGATCGAGTGTTATCGCTTGAAGATAAGCTAGTCAATGTTGCTCTGTCCAGGCAAATGCTTCATGAATCCTTTTATTTAAGATTTTTCCAATCTTGTTCATTTCTCAACACTGATGCCCAAAAGAATTTGATTCCGCAAGCATCACTAGCGTCTTTATCTTCTTGTCGATCGCCTATCATAATGCAGTCTTTCGGTTCTGCCAGCGGTCGGGATGCCAACAACAACATTCCGTATCCCGGTTTCCGGCACGATATCTTTGTGCCATCACCCCGCAACGGCGCACTGAATTCGAGCGGTTCATTGCCACGGCACACCTGGTAGCAGCTTTCTCCTGAATTTGGACAGAAATATATCTCTGAGATTTGCGGAAATAGAGCCAAAGTTATCCGCTGTTCTTCGATTGCCGAAGCCATATTCTTATGTCCGGCTGCCACGCCACCTTGATTTGTGACACCAATAATTATGAATCTTTGACTCAGATATTCGATCGCTTCTTGTGTCCCAAGGTAAAACAATCAGAAAGTGAGGAATTTCATAAAGCTCTTGCATATTTTGATTGGGAAATTGTTAATCTGACCGAGACAAGCGGATACGAACATAGAAGAGGAAACGTCTACGCAATCCAGAAAAAGTATAACGGGACTTAAACAAAAAATACGGTGAAAATACGTTATAATGCTTGCATAGCAAGCATATAACGTTAAAAAATGACCAATGAAAGAGACAACCCCAGCCGCGATGCCCCCCTGCTTCGATAGATGGTGTCAAAGATTTGACGATATTTTTGGTCATCTTGCCCAAAAACGAGAGTTTAGGAACTATTTAGGGGGATTATTGGGAGAAAGTGAGCGAAAAAACTTGTCGCAGATGGCATCAAACGCCGTCGGAGTAACTTACCACAAATTACATCATTTTTTAACAGCAGCGCCTTGGTCATTCAATGAGGTCAATCAACGTCGCCTAGACGTAATGAATCAGTGTAACCAAACCAAGATTAGTCGAGGATTTAGCCTGATAATAGATGATTCAGGTCACCGAAAAAGTGGTAACTTTACCGAAGGTGTAGGAAGACAATACATCGGACAAATCGGAAAAACTGATAATGGGGTAGTAGTAGTTACAAGTCATCTATATGATGGTAAGAAGAGCCTGCCATTAGATATTGAATTATATAAAAAAGCCGAGTCATTACCAGAAGGAAAAGATGACCCAGAATTCAAGAAAAAACCAGAAATAGCCATAAATTTAATCGACAAAACCTTAGCGAGAGGCTATAAACCAGGAATAGTCTTGATGGATGCAGGGTATGGTAATAACACCAGTTTTTTACAAGAATTAGAAAACCGAAAATTAAAATACATCGGAGGAATCGCCAAAAATCGCAAAGTAATAATTCAAAAAACCGAAAATGAAACAGAGGAAATTCGAGCAGACAAGTTAACAAAAGCCTTACCTGTAGAGGCTTTCACAAAAATTCAACTCAATCTCGAACGACCGAGAACAGTATGGGTAGCAATTAAAGAAGTCGAATTATCAAAATGCACGGGTAAGAAAGTAATAGCCATCGTCATGAATGCAGATACTTTCGATACCGCCACTGAAATAGATTATTTGATGAGTAATGTTGACTTATCAACAGCGACAGAGGAGTGGATAGTAAAAACTTATTCACAAAGAAATTGGGTCGAAGTTTTCTATCGGGAAGCCAAGGGCTGGTTGGGGTTAAATGAATATCAAATCAGAGATGAAACCAGCCTTAAAAGACATTTTATTATGGTGTTTTGTGCCTACACTTTCATTCTCTGGCATACCTTAACAGGAGGATTAAGGCGTAGATGGGCAAACAAATCTTTAAACACTTTTACTGATGCACTCGAAGCATTTCGGACAGCCATATCTTTTAGGTTTGTGAAATGGTTGAACCAAAATTGGGACGTATTCTCCGCTTATAAAGCCAGTTTAGGCTTTGTTTGGGCTTAAAATTTGTTTAAGTCCCGATAAGAAGTTTCGAGTTCGTTGTGTTTATTCCTCGTACAATCAACTGCGTGCTTGGGCAAAGCGACAGTTTTTAGACAAAAAAACGCATCCCAGTTCGGAAGCGGGACGCGAGTCAGAAGCAAACTGAGAAAATTAATCAGAATCAAGGTTGATGCCCTCAGTTTTTAATTTTGCCTCAAATTCCCTTGTGTGGGATTGCTTTGAGCTAGGGGCGATAAATGAGTTTAATGGCTTAAACTAGCAAAAATCGAAACAGCTCTTTGGTTTATCAAAGATGCTCCTCTTTATTGCTTGACTGAGCAGTTAATTACAGCATTCGATCAAACCGATGCTGTTTATAAACCTGGCATCCTTAGAGATTGGCAACCATTGTTACCTACTTTTGTTTTAGCAATTCCTAAAGGATTTATCCACACACCGGACGGCGGTGAAGTAGATTATCTAACAGTTTCTTGTAGCGATTGTGAACATCCTGAATAGAATTCCGGCAAATGGCATAATATCGATATTCAACCATTTTCGCTAGATCACGATCGATATTTCCAGATTTGCACAGTTGATTCTAATGAAACTGTTTGGACTTCTGGAACTGCTGTTAACTGTGATGGTACTTTGATTTACGATGAAACTGAGAGTGTTGGCAAACATATTATCTCAAGTGAAGATAGAGTATTTCTTCAACGCATCAGAAATCTGGCAATCAATGTACTTTTGACTTTGGAATTTGCACCATCTTTATTGACGAGTGTGACAGATTCCGACATCAAAACTAAAAGCAAGGGATTCAAGCCGATGGATCGGAGTTCTTCTAATATAAAATAGCCGCGTTGGCTGGGCAGAAACTATCCAAAATTCTCGGTATTATCCGCATAAAAAGGAACTCATTTATCTCCGTATAGCCACTGGAGACAAGGACATTGGAGGGTGTTAGAATCAGGTCATGGTAAGCGCTGGAGAGATAGCAAACGGCTTTGGATTCAACCTGTTTGGGTAAATCCACAATAGCAGTTCATCAGCCTCAAGAGTAAATTACAATAAATAAAATACTTCCGAGGCTGAACCCCATGATTACTCCAGGAACTACATATAACTGTTTTTCTAAATTCATTTTTGATGGTGATACTTTAACTCTCGATTTTCGAGGTGCTGATTTACGAGTTCGACTCCGCTGGATAGATACTCCTGAAGCTCAAAGACCGGGAGTAACTAGCACAGACCCCAGAGTCCTAAAACATTGGGAATGGGCGCAAAAAGCAAAAGTTGCATTGATGAATATGGTGGCAAATAAACCAATTATTGCCATTCCGATCGAGAAAGACCAATACGATCGCTGGATATGTGACTGTTACTTTGACAAAATTTCAGCAGCAACAAATATCCAGATTCTTCAATGCAAGAGCGGAATGGGGGTAAGTTTCCTCCCATATAACCGCTTTGCTTACAACACCAGAGAGTTGACTGTACTCCGAGGAATTATTACTGAAACTGCCAGTGCTAACCGTAAGAAATTAGGTCTTTGGTCAGACCCTGACCTAATTCTTCCTAACGAATTCAAAAAATTAACCTTATCCTGAAAAACTATGAAATTAGCTGAAAAAATTGTCAAGTATATGGAAGCCAAAAATTATCACTTGGCTCGGAAACCGGGAGAAAAAAACATAATTTATGTGGAAGGGAGGGACCCGGATGGAACCCTTAACGCTGATGAGCCGAACCATTTCAACGATGCCCGAATTCTTTTAATATTTCGGGATGGGTTGCCGGTGATCGAAGCTGCTTGGCAAGCGACAACGGAACCAGGCTTCTATTACACCGACAACCCCATGAACCCCAATGGTGCTGCCAGAATAGCTTTTGGACAGTATCGAGCATGGCAAGTCGGCATCCACGGCTACTCTGACCCGCACGAGTCTCTTATCCAGGTCGGGCTAGTCAAAGTGCATCGCGACTGGAACCGGGACATGAAAAGAACTGGGGATGCGATCGATGAGGGTTACTTCGGCATCAATCAACACCACGGTTTCGATCATCCAGTAAATGATATTCATACAGCCGGAGCTGGCTGCTTCGTTGGGAGACTTAGACGGGAGCACTTTGACTTCATGAAGAGGCTTTTGACTGACCCTCGCTATGTTGCTGATCAAGAGTATATTTTTACGACAACTATCATTCCAGGTAATAAACTTTAATTTATGGGGAAATGAAACAAGAAACTTTGGATTATATTGCTGCTTCGATCGGAACTGTTGCCATCATTTCTACCTATATTTTCTGGTTAGCTTCTCGGCAAATTAAAGATAGTTTAGTGCGTAGAATTGATCAGTTTGCCTATGATTTAACTAAAAAACAAGAGAGTGACACGATTACTGCCGGGTACAAAATGCGACGCTGGCAAGATATAAATAGACTTCGAGACATTACTTTGGAATGCAGAATCGAAGCTATTGAACACAAACTACAAATCGCTGCCTGCACTATTATTGAATCGATCGAAAGTCATTTTGACGATGATAAAGACTGATACTTGATAAAGACTGATACTTCTGAACTCAATCAAAAATGATGAACTTAAGATTTAGAAAGCCTACTATTGATCAATTAGACCTTATTTCTAGTATTTTAGGAACGATCGCTGGTGTTGCAGAATTACTTGTGGCTACTGGCAAGATTAGTAATGAAGATGGTCAGTTAGTCGCTGGCTTTGCATTAATTGCCTGGGGATTTTTTAGTAATAAAGCACCTCGGACTCCCAAAAATCGACAGCAACAACAGCAACCATATTTACGGTCAGAGCGTCATGAATTATTAGTGAATGAGGTGGGAGAGTAATAGTATCAGTAAAACTCCGATTAATCCGCACAAAATACCGAATATAAAAATCGTCAACTGATTCATAAATCTCACTCAGAATCTCATAGTAAAATCAACTTAACATGATTTTACTATGAGATTTCTTTTTTTGGTTATGGATTACGGATTATTCATCTTTTCCGCGATAACCTTCAGAGTTACTGCTGAACCAGCTACTATACCGAGAATTGCTCCAGCGGTAAAACTATCTACTGGATGTACCAACTTTTGCTGTGCGTACACTTGAGCTGTTCTCTGTGCATCTTCTGCTAATTCTTTGGCAACATCGGGAACAATTTCGACTGTTGCTAATACCGATGCTGTCAATGTTCCTGCCAAAAATACCGATTCGCCTGGTGTTGGTTTACGCATTTTGTCTCCTAATTCTCTCTTAGTTTTGGTTGACTGAGTGTTAAGATTGATTATCGATCGAATAAATGATCGATTTGGCTTAGCTCTTTTCCAAGTAATCCTTGAATTTAGCTATCAGTGAAGGTGTCCCATGTTTCATTACAAGGTATTGAAAACATCTTTTACCTACATCTGAATAACTTTTTGGCTTCCTCCTTCCTTGGGTGAAACCCAAACCGACTTGAATGAGTTTACTTGGACTTGTATATTTATGGGATAATTTCAAAATGCGCTCAAAAAGGGCTGTTTCTGACTCATTTGGCAGTAATCGTGAGAAATCTTCGGCATTCCAGATAACTGGATAATCCTCTCTGGATAAGGGTTTTGGAGTTATCTCGCTTTTGATAAGGTTATCGGACTTGGATAATTCTTCACCTGAGTTATCTGCCGAATTATCTGGTAAATTATCTGAGTTTTGACCAGCTTGCGAGCGATGTAACTCTATTTTTTGATCGAGTTCTTCAGTGGTTGATTCGGCTAACCAATAATCCCACGAGACAGACTGATTTAATGCCCGATTTAGTTTGTCTATATCCGATTTTATTTCAGATTCTGTTTGAAATTCTGTTTGAGATTCTGTTTGAAATTCTGCTTCAGGTTCTGTATTTTGCAAGCTAAGATTTACATTCTGGTCAACTGCTGAATTACTAATAACTTCATGGTCAGGTTCTAAACTAAAGCCATTAAATAACTCGTAAACCCATTCAGGACGTATCCAGTTCGGCAGAATAGAAATAGGTAAATCTTTGATGCACTCTCCCTCTTCATCTTTGATACCCGAAATAGTTCCTTTGAAAAGTGGCTGATATTTGCTGTCCGATCGTAATTGAAGTTTGATAACTCCTGAGTTGACAGATTTACTGAAACCGTCACCACCGCCGAAAGCAGCGTTAGTATCATTGTGAGCAATAAAGATGGGCGCTTCTTTGCCTTTGCGAGGGTCGCCAACAACTTTTCTGGTTAGTTTGCTGGCCGGTTCCGCCGTACCTTCTTCAAAGCCATATTGTGTCATCTCATCAAAGATAGAGGTCAGCCAATCATCCTTCAAAGTTCTGACCTTGAATCGATCGTACATAGCATTAAGTTGTGCGCCAACCTCCTCAAAGTTTTGATTTGCGCCGTAGCCGGGAACGCCTAACTTAACCAGAGTTTTCCAGCATTCATCATAATTTTGGTGAAAGTGAGGGTCGGCAATCGAAATGATTTTGTGACCATATAAATAATGCCGACACAGTGCTAAAAAAGCTGCAAAGTAACTTTTAAAGCTACCCATATCCCCATAAATTAGGATGGGTTTGTGCATCAGTTGTGCAATCCATCCACCTTCATGCTCCTCAATCAATTTCAACAGCGTCGATCGGGCAGCAGCTATATACTCCGCTCTCTTCTCTTCTGCTGTTTTCTCTCTTGCCACACCACCAGGCACACTATCAACCACAGAATCAGAAATAGAATCTGTTTCTGTTTCTGACTGAGAATCAGAAACAGTTTTTGTTTCTGGTATTGGGGGTTGTGAAGTTTTGAGAAGATGCTCAAGAATGGTGGGGTGATCGTGAGCCATGACTCGGACAAAATTCTGCTGAGTCTCGGCTTTGTAGACCTCAACAGAGGCATTAGCCCGAAGCTTCTCTTTGACCACTACCTCCTCAACTAGAACCTCAGTGAGGGCGGAGTTAACAGCAGCATCAAGCGCTTGTTGTTTCAGTCGCTGCTCAAATTCCCAAAGCTCTTGCCGTTCGAGCTGCTCCTTTTTTTTCTGGCTGTCGTGCCAGCCAAAATATCCGCAGCCGATCGCAGCGAACGAGCTGGCTTGCCGAACTCCCACCCAGCGATCGAACGGAAGCGGCATCAATGCCAGACCGAGACAGCAAAATGCTCCGAAAAATGACCCGACCGTTACCCTGTTACCCATGACTCATGACTCCTATCCTTTACCCAATCCCCAATACCCAAAATCCAATGCCCGATGCCCGATGCCATGCCCGATGCGCGATATCCGATGTCCGATGACCGATGACTAATGACTGATGACTGATGACTGATGAGTGATGAGTGATGCCAAGACTTAAATCTCCCTGCTGCTGACTCAAATCAGTACAGCCGTAGCAACAGGGAGGTAAGTGTTATTTACTACCCGCACCAATGATCCACATCGCGACAATGATAAAGATTGCGATCGCCAAACCATGCTGCCAGGTCAGGAGATAATACAAATCCCAGAAGCAGAGAATGCCTCCGATCGCCAGTGCTGCACCGCCAGTCCGCCAGAGTCCGACATAAGCGCGATCGGCTGGCGACATGAAAAACAGACTGAGAGAGCCGATGACGATCGCCACGATTCCTAAGAAAATATGTGACGGAAAGAACCGAAACACATTCGCTATGCCAATGCCGATCGAGAAATTCACTATCAAAAATAGCCAGTTGTTGACATTCTTGAGGTGTTTCAGTTCCGCTGACGGCTTGAAAACGAGTTCTTCTTTAGGTTGCTGTGGTTGTTGTACAGCAGGCTTCGGGTTTTGTGGTAATTGTGGAGTTTGTAAAAACATGGTTGGTGCATTTATTGAAGGTTTTGCCGTAGAGCAGACAACAATTGGGGCAAATCTCGATATTCTGTATTGCCGAAGCTTCAGCAACTACTAAATATCCGTAACGGTTGGGTACTTTGATTCCCGGTTGATGGTCATCTGTCGTTAACCAGCCTGTGTTTGTCGTAGCAGCAGCGCCGTTCTTGTAATCGATCGAGCTGACGACTTTGAAAACTTGACCTTTAGAAATAATCAACTTTCACCTCTGAAGAATTTAGTAAATCTTGAAAAACCACGATTTATCTGCGAAGCAACACCATTAACTTTGCCTGCCATGTCGCCTGACCAGTTAACCGCTACGTTGATGGAATCCTTCGCTTTGGCTGTTGTTGAGCGTTGTACTGCTGCCGATCGTTGTGTAGCTGAACTTGAAGCTGAAACAAATTGAGGTTGAGAGTAATTGGACTGACTAATTTGGAGGGGAGCAGAAGTGGAACCGCCGAGAGATGGATGGCTCAAACCATGAGTACCGTGTTTCAAACCGTATGAAGCTTGCTTATAGATATTGGTTTCTTCTTCTTTCCATTTTGCTAAATCAGCAGCAAACTCTGGATTTCCTTGCATCTTTAAACTGGCTGCGTCAACTTCGGCAACTTTCTTGGCGAGGGCAGCAATTACCGTGTTGTCCCAGAAAATCTTATCTTGTTCAGTTTCCCCAGTGAATTGTTCTTGGCTTTTCGTAAGTCGATAATCTTGGACTTCTACTGTTGCGCCATATTTGGCACGAGCAACGGCAACATCTATCTGAGCTTTCTTAATTTTCTCAGCGCCTTTATAGCCAGCTTCCATCAGCCAGCCTTGGAACTCACGGAAACAGATTTGTGCGTCAATGAGTAGCTTGAATTTCTCTTTGATTTCGGTGATGTGGTCAAGAAACCATTTTGCTTGGATTGCCCGATCGCCGATCGCAGCCCAGCCTTGGGGAGTGAGTTGGTTCAAGTCAGCAGTTGTGATGCCAAAGACCTCATCCAACAGTTGCTCACCTTCAGCATCAAGAGCGCCACCGACTAGCGTTGTGAGAAGGTAGGTCAAAACATCTTGTTCTTGGTCGAGTTGTTGTTGCATTATTTTCCTCTTAATCTAATTGTGTTGAATCATCAAGATTTAGATTATCGATCCAGATAATTGCATCGGACAAAGCTGATTTCGTGTCGTGAGAAGCACCTTGTTTCAGTCGATCGTACACACACCATTTAACTCTTGTGTTCAACTCAACCGATTTAAGCTGGATTGTTAAGCCTAAATGTTCATATTCTTCAGCATCAGAGTCAGATTCTATAACGCCTCTTCTTTGCAGATTCAGCAAGAGTTTCATGGCTAAGTTGCTGACGGTACGATCGGACAACAAATTCAAGAATTTATCTAACATTATTGCTTACCTCTCCCAATTCTTCATCGTCATACTCCATGAAATCGTTAATCCACTTTTTGGCTGCTAGGAGGGAGTCAGCGGAGTCATAGGTCATGCCTTGGTCAAGAAACCGATACATACCATCGTAGACATACCAGATCCATTGTTCGCTCCAGCGTCCCTCTCCATCAATGTGAAAGCATCGCAAACGGATAATCAATCCACAGTGCTCATATTCGTCAGAGATTGGTGGATCAATCACCCATTCTGTGATTGCACCTTTCAATTTCAGATAAATCAGAAGTTGTTTGGTGAATGACAGGACGATCGAATCGGGCAACAGACTCAGGATTGGTTTGAGATTTTTACGCATTATTCGGGTAAACTATTCGGTGTTAGGTAAGCTGTAATTTTGACCATTTCTCCCGGTTCAGGTTTGGGAAGTTGGCGCTCAACTGCTTTCA